>JBHPEE010000015.1:0-29682 GCA_042577295.1 Fidelibacterota bacterium
TTGAAAGATGGCGGGCGGCTACCATTCCACCACCACCGTTATTGCCCAATCCACATGCAATTACAACATTTTCGGGATTACAATTTTCAGGATTCTTATCCATCAATTGAATAGCAAGTTCTGCAAGATTTGCACCTGCATTTTCCATCATTTGTATTAACTCGATTCCATACTTGTTTATCATCAGATCATCAACATTACGCATTTGTTCTGTAGATATTGATGGTATTTTTGATTTATTCATCTATCAATTTTTTAATGCATTTAAAACGAAAAATGGGAAAGTGAGGAATAGATAATTTTTGCTTTCCCATTTTTATTATGAGAATCTTCTTTCAATTATCCGTTATCTTTAAAAAGACCTGCTATTAATAATGCTCCACCTGCCAAAGATATATCTTTTAACATACTACCCATTGCCACCTGATCACCACCAAATACTGCAGGAAGGTGGATTGTCATCACAAATACACCCAGTAGTGTCGCTAGCAACACTGATGCCAAATATATTTGTTTTTTAGATATTATGCTTACAGCAGCAGCTATTAAGGCTAAACCTGTTACATACACCCAAAATACGCCACCCGGTACCCATGAAGGTACCATACCAGTCATTTTGCCAGCAATCATCAAATGCATCATTCCAAAAATCGCAAATGGAGTCGCAAACATTATTCGACCTACGTTTTTTAAGTTACTCATTATGTTCTCCTTGTTTTTAGTTTTTACAATATATTGTTATTGTAAATTTATCAATTTGTTAATTTTTTCATCAAATCTATCAATATCAACTTTGCCAGCAGACCACATTCTATCATTCACCCAGATTGATGGGGTTATTGAGGAATATTTCCACTTAAAATCATTTTCATTATCTAAGTCAATTATAGTAAAATTTATATAGTCTTTATCCTTCATATGAAACGATAAGATTCTTAATACTTCTTTGCATTCGTTACATGACTCACGCATTAAGAACATTACATCAACTTTTATCCTTTCCTTTCCCATATCAAAAGGAAAGTACGGGACTTTACTTTTATGCACTGTCGCTACAGCGACATATAATAACAATTATATCCAGTCTTTACGGAGAACTTGAAAATAACGTCGTGTATATTTTATATCTTGATTAGTCACCAAATCATTTAGAATCGAATTAACTGTTTGCCTAGAAGTAGCCGTTAAATCTGCAATTTCTTGATGTGTAAGAAATGGTCTAACAATCCATCCGTCGATCATCTTTTTTCCAAATGTTTTTGCATATCGCTTTAAGAAAGCGACTACTCTCTCTTGAGCATCTTTAAATACTAAATCTTCAACATGGGCTTGTATTTTTCTAATTTTTAAACCTATGAATTTGTTAATGCTGAGATTCATTTTAGGATTGTTCGCTAACATCTCTTGGAACATTGTTCTATTAATTGAGCATATTACAGCATCTTCGACAACTTCTGCTATATTCTCACGTTTATCTTGACCTAAAATTGCGCTTTCACCAAATATTTCACCAGGCCCTATAAGCTGAAGGGTCATTTTTTTCCCATCCTCTGACACTCGAGATATTTTTACTTTACCTTCTTTTAACAGATATATATTGTTACTGGGCTCTTCAGGAAAGTAAATCACCTCGCGTTTGGACGATTTTTTCATTTTACTCTTCTGATCCATCATTTCCATTGATGATTCGTCCATGCCCTGTATTAAATTAAAATTTTGCAAGTACCAAATTTTTGTCTTTTCAGCCATATTTATCCTCTAAATAGTGATTAAATGTAAACAAATAATTAATATATCATATTATAAATAATGATTAATTTCTGTACCGTTTTTGCGGTACTAAATATCATTTAAAATTTAATTATTCGACCTTAACAATAATATCTAAAGGAAAAATTAAAAATGCGACAAATTATACTATTATTATTAACGTTTTCTGTACTGATCAATGCACAAGATAATAGCTCAGATAGCAAACTAATCATTCAACCCTACGGATTTTTTAAGTTAGATATGAGTTATGATAGCGATCTAATGTCAGCAGGAAATTTTGCGCAGTGGGCGACTCAAAATTCAGGTGATGCAATTGCAACAACAAATATTACTGCTAGGCAATCACGATTTGGTTTGAACATCAATAAAGGTAACATATCAGGCAAAGTTGAAATTGATTTTTATGGTGTTGGAAGTGCTGAAAATAAAGGGGGTGTATTACTTCGCAAAGCGTATGCTGAAGCCAAACTTGAGCATTTTACAATCCGAGCTGGTCAGGATTCAGATGTCATATCTCCACTTGTGCCATCAACTATTAATTATCCGGTAGCATGGTGGGCAGGGAATATTGGTTACCGTCGGCCAATATTAAAATTGTTAGGTAATTTAAATTCAATAAATTGGACAATAGCACTAGCTAGAAATATTGGAGGTGATTTGAATGGAGATGGAATTGATGACGGTTCAACCGCGATAATTCCCGAATTGCAAGGACGAGTTGCATTAAAGATACTTGATAATCATTTAATAGGTTTTTCCGGTCATTATGCCCAATTAGATACTTTAGGTACAGATGGGAAATATACATCGTGGTCAACTAATCTTGATGTGAATGTTAAAGTTACATCAATAATTTCCCTCAGCGGTGAAGCATTTATTGGCAACAATATCGCAGCTATGTTAGGTGGAATTGGCAATGCTTCCACTTTTAATGGAGTTGCCACGCAAGGTGGTTGGGTAAATCTAAAGATAAAACCAAAATCCAATTTTTTATTATCCACTGGCATTTCAATGGATGATCCATCTGACTGTGATTTATCAGATGGTGCAAGAAGTAAGAATTCAATGATATTTGTAAATATTTATAAAGATATCTTGGAGGGATTCTTAGTTGGATTTGAAGCTTCATATTGGTCTACTGAATATAAAAATATGAATACTGCAACTGCGTTGCGAGGCCAGCTAGCTTTTTTATACAATTTCTAGAATAGTAATAAAATACTAGTAGGCTTTTAACGACCTCGGATTATTTGGCTACGTTTTAAGATATGTGCTTCTGTAAAGAACTATTATAGCATACCATGTATTCGAATAGTAGTTAATTCTTCGGAAATTTTTTTAATCATATTAAATATACAATATATGCACGAGATGACTATTGCTATGAACATTGTAGAAATTGTTTGCAAACAAGCAAACGATGAAAACGCGCATAAGATCAATAGCGTTGAATTAGAAATTGGCGAACTATCTGGCATTATGATAGATTCGCTTGAATTTTGTTTTGAAGCAGCTTGTAAAAATACAATAGCGGATGGTGCGAATCTCAATATTCATACAATTAAGGCAGAAGCTTTTTGCAAAACTTGTAACTATAATTTTAATTTAGAATCCAATTTTTCTCCCTGCCCAACATGTGACGATTTTAATTTTGAATTAAAAAAAGGCAAAGAATTACTAATTAAATCATTTAATATTGACTAAGGAGTTTATATGTGCGATACATGCGGTTGCGGTCAACCAGATGAAGCGGTAACTATCAGAAAACCAGGCGAAGAAGGACATTCCCATGTCCATGATCATGAGCATAACCATAATCATCCGCATAATCATTCCCACCGGCACGAACATAATGATAGCAGAACTATTCTAGTTGAAACTGATATTCTTTCAAAAAATAATTTAATTGCTGAACGAAATCGCGGTTATTTTGAAGCGAAAAATATTTTTGTACTTAATTTGGTTAGCTCTCCAGGTTCCGGTAAAACGACCATTTTAGAAAAGACAATTTCAACATTGAAAAATCAAATAACTTGCGCCGTTATTGAAGGCGATCAACAAACAATGAACGATGCGGAACGCATCAACGCCACAGGCGCGGCAGTAGTGCAAGTAAATACCGGAACCGGCTGTCATTTAGATTCGGACATGATTAATCAAGGTTTAAAAAAACTAGATTTAGTGAATGACTCAATTTTATTTATTGAAAATGTAGGCAATCTTGTTTGTCCGGCATTATTTAACCTCGGTGAAGCTCATAAAGTAGTAATTATTAGTGTTACTGAAGGTGATGACAAACCACATAAATATCCAACGATGTTCAGTGTTTCCGATTTATGTATTATTAATAAAACTGACTTGCTACCCTATGTTGATTTTAGTGTTGAAAAATGTAAAGAATACGCTCGCCAAGTAAATCCAAATATTAAATTTATTGAAATCTCTGCTACAAAAGGAGAAGGAATGGAGAAATGGACTCGTTGGTTGCTTAGTAATGTTCAAAAACCCTGATCTATTTTAATTCGTTGAGAATTGTTCGTAAAAATATTAATGTACAAGGAATTGTGCAAGGCGTTGGATTCAGGCCATTTATTTATAATTTAGCTAATACAAATAAACTCACCGGTTTTGTTGCTAATACTCCACAGGGGGTTATCATAGAAGTTGAAGGAACCATCAATCAAATTGCTAATTTTATTGATAATATCAAACAGAAAGCCCCTCCGCTATCTTTGATAATAGATATTTCATCCAAAGAAATAAAACCTATTAAATCGAAAAATTTCATTATCAAAGATTCTACCGGTGATGAATCAGTAGCAACTCTAATATCTCCCGATATTGCAGTTTGTCAAGATTGTCTAGAGGAATTATTTGATTCTAATGACAGGCGTTTTCACTATCCTTTTATTAATTGCACAAACTGTGGACCACGTTACACGATAATTGATAATATTCCTTATGATCGTCCTTACTCTTCTATGAAACATTTCAAGATGTGTCCGGATTGCCAAACTGAATATGATGATCCGACTAATCGTCGTTTTCACGCACAGCCAAATGCTTGTTCAAAATGCGGACCACAGGTCCAATTATTTGACTCAAGTCATAATTTACAAGATGTTGCCGATATGATTGTGACAACTCGAGAAAAACTGAAAGAAGGGAAAATTGTCGCAATTAAAGGTTTGGGTGGATTTCATCTTGCAGTTGACGCAACTAATGATGATATGGTACAAAAACTGCGAAAATTGAAAGGACGCGATGAAAAACCATTCGCACTAATGGTACGAGATTTAAAAGTAGCTCAGAAATATTGCTTGATATCCAATGAAGAAGAACAATCTCTTCAGTCTCTTAGAGCTCCAATAATATTGTTGAAAAAATTACCAAACTGTAATATTACCGAGTACGTTGCGCCGGGAAATGATTATCTTGGAATTATTCTACCCTACACCCCACTTCATCATGTATTATTTGAAGACCTTGATACTCCATTGATAATGACCAGTGCAAACTATAGTGAGGAACCAATTTGTATCGATAATGATGAAGCATTTGGACGTTTAAATAGTATCGCGGATTATTTCCTTATTCATAATCGTGATATTTATTTAAGAAATGATGATTCAGTTGCGATTTATCTAGCAAATAAAATGCGATACTTGCGCAGAAGCCGTGGAATAGTACCGCAACCCGTATTTGTTAAATCAACTGGATCATCGGTGCTTGCAGTTGGCGGTGAATTGAAAAACACAATTTGTCTTCTAAAGGACGATAAGGCATTTATCAGCCAACATATTGGTGATTTGGAGAATATCGAGGCATTTAACCTCTTAAAAATGACTATTGAGCATCTGCAAAGAATATTTGATGTAAAACCAGAATTAATAGTACATGATATGCATCCGCAATATTTTTCAACACAATGGGCAAAGGAACAATCTGATGTACAAACAATTGCAGTTCAACATCACCATACACATCTTGCAGCTTGTATGGCAGAAAACCAAATAACTGAACCGGTAATTGGAATAATAATGGACGGTACCGGGTATGGAGCAGATGGTACAATATGGGGTGGGGAGATATTGATCGGTGATTATATCAATTTTGATAGATTTGCACATTTTGAGCAAATCCCACTTCCCGGTGGAGATGCAGCAATTAAATCGCCATGGCGAACAGCCGCTAGTTATTTGCACAAAGCATTTGATGGCTCAATACCGAATTTACCATTCCTTGAAAATCATGATGTAGAACCCATTATTGCAATGGTAGATAAAAATATTAACAGCCCATTAACTTCAAGTTGTGGTAGATTATTTGATGCGGTTGCCGCAATGAGCGGAGGGAGACAAACAATCCGTTATGAAGCCCAAGCCGCAATAGAATTGATGCAAGCATTTGAAACAATAGATGTCAGACCATTTTCATTTGAAATCGAATACAAAACAGAAAAAAGAGAAATTTTAATAAAACCAATTATTAGGTCACTTGTTCGATCTATCCAAAATAATGAATCATTTTCTAAAATCAGTAGTCGGTTTCATACTACATTAATACAAATATATTTAGAAATTGCAAAGGATGCACGAAATGAAACCAGAATAAATCAAGTTGTTTTGAGCGGCGGTGTTTTTCAAAATATGATTTTATTTGAGCACACTATTTTAGCACTTGAAAAAGCAAATTTTAGGGTCTATACTCACAGTCAAGTTCCGACCAATGATGGAGGAATTTCACTTGGGCAGGCTATGATTGGTAGAAACAATTTTAATTAGGAGAAATTATGTGTCTTGGGATACCAGGAAAAGTAGAAGAAATTTTTGATGAAAACGGTTTGAAAATGGGAAATATTAATTATGGCGGAACGATTAATAGGGCTTGTTTGGAATATGTACCGGAAATAAAGGTTGGGCAATACACAGTTGTTCATGCCGGATTTGGTATTTCAATAATTGATGAAGAAGAAGCGATGAAATCCTACGAAGCATGGGAAGAACTAGTAAAATTTGCTGCTAAGGATGGTGTCGATTTATATGGTAATCCGTTGGAAGAGATTAAATCATCGGATAAATAAATGAAATACCTTGATGAATTCCGCGATCCAGTGATCGCAAATCAAATATTATCAGAAATTAAAAAAACTGTTACCCAACCATGGGTAATCATGGAAATATGTGGTGGGCAGACACATACAATAGTAAAAAATGGTATTGACCAAATTCTTCCAAAAGAAATTGAGCTAGTACACGGTCCCGGTTGCCCGGTTTGTGTTACTCCATTGGAAATTATTGATAAAGCTATGGCTATCGCATCATTACCTAACGTAATCTTTACCAGTTTTGGAGATATGCTAAGAGTTCCCGGTAGTAATAAAGATCTCTTTCAAATAAAGTCGGAAGGTGGGGATATCCGCATTGTGTATTCACCTTTGGAATCTTTAAAAATTGCACGGAATAATCCTGACAATGAGGTTGTATTCTTTGCCGTTGGATTTGAGACAACAGCACCCGGTAACGCCATGGCGATTCATCAAGCCCAGCGCGAAGGATTGTCAAATTTTTCTGAGCTAGTTAGTCATGTTCTTGTTCCTCCAGCAATGACGGCTCTATTATCTTCACCAAAAAATCGCGTGCAAGCGTATTTAGCAGCCGGACATGTTTGTGCAATTATGGGCTGGCGGGAATATGAACCCATCGCTAAAAAATATAAAGTACCAATTGTACCAACCGGTTTTGAACCGATTGATGTTCTTGAAGGTATCTTGTTGGCAGTTCAACAATTAGAAGAAGGTCGCTACGAAGTTGTAAACCAATATATCCGCGCTGTACAGCGCGATGGTAATCGTCCGGCACAAAATTTAGTGAATAAAATATTTGAGGTTACCGATCGAAAATGGCGTGGTATTGGTGAAATTCCACAAAGCGGACTCATAATACGTGATGAGTACTCTATTTATGACGCCGAAAAAAAGTTTAATGTTGATAACATTATTACTCAAGAATCGGATAAATGCATAGCTGGAATTATTTTACAAGGATTGAAAAAACCGAATGAGTGTCCTGTCTTTGGGGAGGAATGTACACCGATGAATCCCTTAGGTGCTACAATGGTATCAAGTGAGGGGGCTTGTGCTGCGTATTATAAATATCAGAGAATAAGAAATGACTAATTTTGACCTTGGTTCACCGTCTTGTCCTTTACCTAAAATGGATTTTGATACGATCCAATTAGCTCATGGTGCCGGCGGAAAATTATCATCCGATTTAATAGAAAAAATATTCCTTCCACGATTTGGCAACAAAACTTTAGATAAACTGGAAGATCAGGCAATTTTAGAAATCCCAGCTAATCGTATAGCATTTACAACCGATTCATTTGTTGTTGATCCAATATTTTTCCCGGGTGGTAATATTGGCGATTTAGCCATTAATGGTACAATAAATGATATTGCGATGAGTGGTGCACAGCCACTTTATCTGAGTGTCGGTTTTATCCTCGAAGAAGGATTATCCTTAGAAATATTACATAAAATAGCATTATCAATGGAATTTGCTGCAAAACAGGCAGGTGTGCAAATTGTTACCGGAGATACAAAAGTCGTTAATAAAGGAAGTTGTGATAAAATATTTATTAATACATCAGGAATTGGATCTGTCCCAATTGGAGTCAATATTTCTGCAGCAAATATCCAACCAGGCGATAAAATTATTATTTCAGGCACTGTTGCCGATCATGGTATGGCGATCATGACAGCTCGTGAAGATCTTTCTTTTAAATCACAGGTACAAAGCGATACAGCGGCATTAAATGGATTGGTAGCTGAAATATTAAATGTATCGAAAAATATTCACGCTATGCGCGATCCAACACGTGGAGGAGTTGCTACAACTCTAAACGAATTTGCTCGTCTATCGAATGTTGGAATTCAACTTTATACAGATTCAGTACCTGTTAAACCGGAAGTTAAAGGTGCTTGTGAAGTACTAGGAATTGATCCACTTTACGTTGCGAATGAAGGAAAATTAATTGCTATCGTACCAAGAGAAATTGCTAGCGATATTATTAAAGTTATGAAGAAGCATGGCTTGGGCAAAGATTCTAAAATAATTGGTGAAGCAACAGAAGTGAATCGGGGCATCGTGGTACAAAGTACAGGCTTTGGAGCAAACCGGATTGTTTACATGCCAATTGGTGAACAATTACCAAGAATTTGCTAAATAGGCAGATAGAATGGAATTACAAATATTAATTTGGACTGCAATATCAATCGGATTTATCCATACTATCATTGGTCCGGATCATTATTTACCTTTTATTATGATCTCTCGAGCCCGACAATGGACAATAATAAAAACAATGTGGGTAACTTTTTTTTGCGGCATCGGACACGTTTTAGGATCAGTTTTATTGGGAATAGTAGGTGTCATGCTTGGACTTTCAATAGGTTTACTTGAAAATGTCGAAACCGTTCGAGGAGATATAGCAAGTTGGCTCCTGGTTGGATTTGGCATAGCTTATGCTGCGTGGGGGCTAAGAATCGGTTTGCGAGCAGCCGAACATACGCATGAACACGATCATGACGGACATGACCATCAGCATACACATCATCATTTGGGAAGTCATGCACATTTACACGGTAATCCAAAATCAATTACGCTATGGGCGTTATTTATAATATTTGTTTTAGGGCCTTGTGAACCATTAATTCCAATTTTAATGTATCCAGCCGCTCAAGGTAGCTGGTTGGATTTGGCTTGGGTTACTATTGCATTCGGAATTACAACAGTTGGTACAATGATACTAGTGGTTTTTGTTATATCAAAGGGATTAATAAATATCAATCTTGGGTTTTTAGAGAAATATGCGCACGCCATTGCCGGACTTATTATTGCTATAGCCGGACTGTCAATAAAATTATTTGGCTTGTAAATTAAGGTAGATCGAATACTGATAGAAGCGCAGCATAGGCGCGATCGAAATCTGCATCTTTTATCAAACAACAAATTGAGGAAATAGATGTTGAAATTCCAAGGATATTTACATTGGCTTTACCGAGCGCAGAACACATTTCACCGCTAATCGCAGGTTTTTCACGGAAATGAGGTCCGTAAACTGTAAGGGATGAAATATAAGGAATCTCCTCAACGCTTTGTTTTATGTTACCATTTTTTTGTGAATTTATAATTTCGACCGCTTCCTGAGCGTCATCAGGATTAATACATATAGTCATATTGGCAAAATTTTGTGCGTCCTCTCCTTGCGTAATAAAATGCAAATTTATACTAGCACGTCCTAACTTTGTCAATATTTTCCCTGCAAATCCTGGCTTATTAGGCAAACCAACAACTTTTAGTATTGTATAATTATTAGCTTGTAGAATACCACCAATTAATATTTTGTTCATTTTAGTGGGAACCTTATTGTAAATACAGATCCTTTTCCAACTTCACTTTTAAGAAATACTTCACCATTATTTTGCTCAACTAATTTTTTAATGATGCTCATTCCCAGTCCGGTTCCAACTGCATCAAATTTTTTACCATTAGTTGCACGATAAAATTCTTCAAAAATATGTTTTTGCTCTTTCTTAGGAATTCCAATTCCAGTATCCGAAACTATTAAATACCAATATTTATCATCTAAATCAGTTTTAATAGTTACTTTACCACCGTTTGGAGTATACCTTACTGCATTTGAAACCAAATTTGTAATTATTTTTTCAAATGCAAATTTGTCTAGTCGAAATCCTTTTCGCTGTTTACAAACTGTTTCGATTAATTGAATATTTTTTTCTTCTGCGATTGGTCTATAATAGTCGACAATCTCAGGAATATTCTCACACGGAACAACCATTTCAGGTTCATGACTATCGGTGTTCTCATCATAGGATAATAATACCAAATCTTTTAGTATTTCAATCATTTGTGCGGTGCGTTTTCTACCGCGTTCTAACATGTCTATTGCTTTTGGTTTAAGATCAGTATTCATTACATCTAAAACAACATTGATAGCGCTTTGAACAGCGATAATTGGACTTTTTAATTCATGGGAAACAAATCTAAAGAATAACATCTTTTCTTTTTCTGATTTTTCCAACTCTTCATTCTGAGCAAATATCAAGTCTTTAACTTTTTTGTGGCGTATCATTAATGTTACACTAATATATGTACTGGCAAAGATTGTAACGTAAAAAACAGTCAAAGCAAATGCAATATCTATATAACTAAATGCTTTAGTTCCATTTCCGAAATGTTGAATTATTTGCCAATATTCTAACACAACAAGTACAGAAAATATTAACACTGAAACAGCAGCGATTATAAAAGCCGGATACTTTCGTTCAAATATTACAGAAGCTATTATAATGTGAAATAAATAAAAGAAGTGAAATGGAGAGTCAATGCCACCTGTTAAGTGTATTAAAACGGTAAGTAAAAAATAATCTATAGCAATTTGCAATAGAACAATATTTTCTTCTTTCTTAAGATACGTAGGTGGTTTCTTTTTTAGATATATGAATATCAGATAATTAGCGATTGCTAATACTATTGCAACACAAGATAAGGAAGTGCATGGGTAGTATTCTAGTTTTAAAATATGCAACAGAAAAGCAAATATCAATAAAGAAATAGAAGAAACCCACCGCAGATTAACCAACCAAAGGTTTTTTCGCCTTAGTGAGTTTGGAGTATAAAAAGAGTACTTTATACTATTTGAGATTGTTCCCTTAGGCAATCGGTAAATTCCTTTTAACTATATCTAATAATACTTGAGGATTTACTGGTTTTTCAATGAATTCATTAACCGGCAGAAAATCTTCGTCACGCTGCATATCAAACTCAAAACCTGTTTGCGCTCCGACAGCAGTAATCATTAAAATTGGAATATCCTTAATTTCATCATCATTTCTTATTTGATAAGCGATATGAAATCCTTCATCCATGGTCCCCATCATTACATCCAATATAAGTAAATCCGGTTTTTCTTTCTTCATCATTTCTAATCCTTTTTGACCCTCTTGAGCGTCTATTACTTCGTAATTATCAGTTTCAAGCGTTATTCGCATTGCTTCTACAAGATCAATATCGTCATCAATAATCATTATTTTTTTAGACATAATTTCCTCTGTTTAAAGACTTATATATTTGTGTTAAATTTATAATATTAGATACAACTTCAGGAATCGATTGCGTTACTTCATCGCTCAAATTCTGAGAAATACCAATATTCTTTGGTTCAATTCCAATGATAGTTAGATTTTTTGGTAAGGAATCTACCAATTGTGCGATATCAAATGTTTCAGCCAAACTAATACCGTGAACCGTCAAATGATCCATTTTTATTTTTAATTTTATTTCTTCCTTACTGAACACTTTTACTGTTCCCGGGTTCTCGCCCATTTGAGCTGCATCAACTATAATAACATGGTCTGCACCCGAAAAATGATCGATAAGTCCCAATGCATCTGTTGCTCCATCGATTAGTTCTATATCTTTCATATCGGGATTTTGTTCTAAAGATTGTAATACCGCGTTTCCGATACCGTCGTCGCCATATAAATCGTTACCAACTGCAATAACTTTTATTAATTTTGGATTATTTGTCAATATATAAATCCTTTACTTATCCTCATTAATGAACTCAACATCTAGCATATGCACAGAGCATGATATACATGGATCATAAGCTCTAACAAGCATCTCTAAATGTTTGATGATATCTTCTTTGGATTTGTCGATTATTTCTGGAACTAATTTCTTCATATCGTCATCAATATTAGCAAGATTTTGACCTGTTGGTATAATACAATTTGCAGTCACAATATTGCCGTGCCGGTCATATTCATATTCGTGAAATAATATCCCGCGCGGAACCTCGGTTGAACCTACACCTTGGCCAAATTTGGTTGGTGTTTGGTTTGGTTTTTCATCTTTTAAACCATCTGCTAATAATTCATCAATAATCTTAATTGAATCCTCTACGCAATGAGCACATTCAACAACTTGAGCAACATTATTCATGTAAGGATTAAACATTTTTGGCGTCAATCCAAGTTGCTCAGCCGCCGATTGTGATAATTCTGTCATTTGATTGTAATTGTTATTCCAACGAGCTAATGCACCAACCATATAACTGGTTCGATTATTCTTTGCATGCTTGCTCGTTGAATGTGGCACTACAAATTCGTTGGTCACCTCAAGATAATTACGAACATCAGCTACACCGGTGTCTGAAGAATAAATATCACCACCATATAGAGCATATTCATCTTTATGTTTTAAAGATATATACTCAGTTTCGCGTGTAAAATTCGGAATACCACCTGCTAACGATTTTATTGTTGCAACAGTTTCTATTACGTCCGGCAATCCTTCTTCGATTAATCTCCTTTTTATTTCCTTCAATTCGCCAACAGTCGGGATACGAGTAAATCCACCTGGAACAGGTGTAATCGGATGAACGGCTCGTCCTGAGATAATATCACCTATATCATTGGCTAAACGCTTCATTCGTAATGCTCTAAGTATGACTTCTTTGTGAGTTGGTATCAACGGAAATACACTTGGGGCACCTAGTAAATCCGGTGCAACAAGAAAATAAACATGTAGTATGTTTGATTGTAACGTCGCTCCATTAACTAATAATTTTCTTAATAAAAGCGTTTGTTTTGAAATTTCCAAACCTAGTGCATCTTCTGTTGCTTTCAGCGATGTCATTTGGTGGCCAAGAGAACAGATTCCACAGATTCTCGATGTGATAATTGCAGCTTCATGATAACTACGCCCTTTTAACATCGCTTCAAAGTAGCGCATCGCTTCAACAATTTCCAAATTAGCACGTTCTAACTTTCCATCACGCATGTTCACAACAATATTTCCGTGACCTTCTACACGCGTTAGATGATGGACATTAATATCTAAATTTTTACTCATTTTTACCCTTTAATTATTTTGGCAAGCTTTGACTATGGTCATAGCTATTAAATAGTAATATTCGTTTTTTAGCTTCATCAAGTGAAATGCCATGTTCAGTCAGTATCTCTAACATTGCATTCTTATTCGGATTGGATATCAATCCACGACAGCCGGTACAAAATTGTCCAAAACTAGGGCAAATAGCATCACATCCACTTCGTGTTATTGGACCCAAACAAACCATCCCTTTGTCGAAAACACATTCATTCTCTTTCAACTTACACTCAACACAAACTGCTGAATCAGGTTTGATCGGGTCTTGACCTGCTAATAACGATTTCAGAACCTTCAAGAATTCAGGCATACTCATAGGACAACCATCGATTTCATAATCCACCTTAACGATTGCCGAAACGGGCATTGCAGGTAAAGTCGGGAATCGATATTTTTCATCGCCATATACTGCCTCACGAACTTCTTCGATCGGTTGTAGGTTTTTCATCGCATTTATTCCGCCCTGCGTGGCACATGCTCCTAACGCAATTAACATTTTTGAGCGACGTCTAATATCATGAATCCGTTCGACACACGAAGGCGTTGATATTGAACCTTCAATAAAGGTAATATCATATTCATCAGCTTTATCATCCATCGCTTCACGGAATTCCACAATATCAATATGTTTTAAAATATCAAGTAGATAATTTTCCAAATTTAACTTGTTTAACTGACATCCTTCGCAGCTTGTAAAATCAAAAAATGCAACTTTGGGTTTAGTTTTTACTTCCGTAGTCATCAGATCGCCTCCTGCAAATGCTTTAGTTCCGGATAGTGATATACAGGACCATCTTGACAAACATACGAATGATTAATTTGGCAATGTCCGCATTTCCCGACCCCACATTTCATACGTCGCTCCAATGATAAATATATATTTTCTTCATGAATTCGCTTAGTTTTGAGTGACATTAATACAAATTTATACATTATCGGAGGACCTACAACGGCAGTAATTGTATTTGATAAATCCAAATCTAAGCCGGGAATTAGTGTTGTAATAACGCCTATATTCCCCTTCCATTCAGGTGTTCCTTGGTCAACGGTGACATGATATTCAATATCTTTACTCTTATCCCATTGTCTCAATTCGTCAGGGAAAAGTAGTTCATTGGGATTTTTTGCACCGTATAAAATAATTAACCTGCCGTAGTCTTTACGATTATCAATTATATAATTAATCAAGGATCTTAATGGAACAATACCGATACCACCACCAATAATTAAGATATCTTTCCCCTTAAAACTTTCCACATCGAATCCTTTTCCGAATGGTCCACGAATACCGATTGTCGAACCAATATCCAAGTTGTGAAAAACCTTGGTCAGCATTCCCACTTCTCTAACACATAGTTCAAAACTCCCCTTTTTAGTTGGAGACGAAGTAACAGATATCGGAGCTTCTCCTGCACCAAAAAGTGAAACCTGTACAAATTGCCCTGGCTGATGACCTAATGAACGACCTCCTGGAAGTTTAATTTCAAACCATTTCTCCTTAGCGGTAAAACGCTTAATGGCTACTATCTCTGAAATATCAGGAGAATATAATTCCTGCGTTTTTATATCGGATATTGCGATAGACATTATATTCCCTCCAGATTTAGCCGGGATTGTTCCACCGGACGATTTAGATATTTTCTTTCATATTCAACACATAATTGATTCACGATCTCAACAATACTAATACCTGCCGTGCAATACACAGTACAGCGCCCACAACCCACACACCATGGCTCACCAGTTATATAAGTAATATATTTAAATTTCCGGTAAACCCGATGTCTTTGACGGTCAGCTAAAGTTTTTCTAAAGTTTTCTCCTCCGGCCACAGCTGCAAAACCATTCAGCATGCATCCATCCCAAGATCTATCACGCGTGCCATTCTGCAATGATAAGTCCATATTATCCTCAACATCAAAACAAAAGCAGGTGGGACATACCAAATTACAAGTTCCGCAACCAACACATTTTTTACCTACTTCTTCCCAAGCTTCTGCATTCCATGATTGTTCAAACACTTCAGGTAAACGATTGTAATTATATTTCAGTTTATTTTTGAATTGTGAAGGATTGGATGAAATTTCCAATGCATTACTAAACCCACTAAACCCTTTTATAAGTTTTATACCTTTTTCTGTAATTATTTTTACTGTGTAACCAGCATCATTTTTTTCAAGATATATATCAAACCCATCTGTATCATGTATCGGAATTCCTACCGATTGACTAAAATGATACTCATCCGGAATAAATGAAACACCAATAAAGCTACTGTTTTGTCTTCGCAGTAAATAATTTTCTTCAGGTTTACCTTCTGTAAAGTTGTAATCTAATTTTAATACTGCTTTCATATCATAGCTGTGGACACCGAGAAATATTTTTTTCTCCTTTTTTATCAATCCTTTTTGATAACTATTATTTGTCTTTGAATATGACAACAGTTGTTCTCGGGGGAGTAAAAAATATTTCTTAACCGAATTTAAAGTTCTATTATAATCAATTGTAACTAAGTTAGAATCGTCAACATTTTTAAAACTAAACGATGCATCTCCTTTTTTATGAGGTGCATAAACGGTCCCTATATTTTTTAAATGATCTATAAAAGATGACAATTGTTTTTTATTAAGTTGATATTTTTTCATGACTTATCTTCAATAAATATTCCAAATTATTCATAAAATTCATCGTATTTTATTAGCCAATTATATAAAAACCATATTTTAAATACGACTTCGTTGTCCGAATTTAATAATTTAAACAATATTACAACAAGATTATTAGAATACTTTTTATTGAATAAAAATTCTATTGACTTTATAGTATACGATTTAGTAATATACATACATATTACGTACAATAATACTGATATAGTAATATTATTAAAACAATGAACACAGAAAAAAATGCTAATACGGAGTCTCCTAAATTTCAGCAAATCGTTGAAACTGCCACTGATTTATTCATGCGCTTTGGAGTTAAAAGAGTAACAGTTGAAGAGATTAGCCAAACTGCGAAAATCAGTAAAATGACTTTTTATAAATATTTTAAGAATAAAATAGATTTAGCCGAATATATTATTTTCAAGATATTAGAAGATGCACAATTAGAATTTGAGAACATTTTCAATCAATCATGTTCTTTTACCGAAAAAATTGATCAATTCCTTAAAATGAAATTGAAATATGCCAACCAATTCAGTAAAGAATTTTATCTAGATTTTATGAATCTATCACCTAATATCCATCAGAAAATCATTTCCTGTACACAAAAGAATCAAACTCAGTTTATACAGATGATTAAGCAAGCGCAAGAAATAAACGAAGTAAATAAGGATATAAGTATAAAATTTATCACATTTATGCAAAATCATATCCTTGAACTAATCGAAGATAAAAACCTATTTGAATTATATAGTAATATGGAAGAAATGACATTGGATATGATCAACTTTTATTTCTATGGAATAATGGGCAAGAAGTGATAAAAATATTAAAATATATAGCAATACTTACCTTATTAACTGTCTATATCTCAGCAGAATGGCAGGGTCAATTTTCTACAATTGGCGATATGCGTAAAACCGAGAATGTTTATGCGTCGCAAATTGGTTTGAGATATATTCCAACTTGGTCTTTAGTTGTTCCATGGCCCACAGCACTATTTGACGCAGAAATATCATTTAATATTGATGGTTATTATAAACGCATACATAGCGGTGGTGAATCTAGAGATTTTAATATCAGTCCTTACCGGATTTGGTTTAGACGAAGTACAGATAAACTTGAAATGCGATATGGCTTACAAAAAATTACTTTTGGTCCCGCTAGATTGTTTAGGCCACTAATGTGGTTTGACAAGATTGACCCGCGTGACCCGCTTCAAATAACTGAAGGGGTTTGGGGGATAAGAATGAGAAAGGATTTTTCAAATAATGCAAATGCTTGGGTATGGGGTTTATTGTGGAACAAAGAACCGAAAGGATGGGAATTAATTCCTACAAAAAAAAATAATATTGAATTCGGTGGAAGATTCCAAGTACCAATTTGGAAAGGAGAAATTGGTTTCTCTAGTCATAATCGAATAATTGGCAGAAGTGACGCTCCTTCTTATTTAAATATTACTACTATGCCAAAAGCTACACCCGAAATTAAAGCGGCTATAGATGGATTTTTCGATATAGGGGTTGGATTATGGTTTGAGTCGTCTGTTGTCCGTGCAAACTACGGTGCTGATTGGCCAAATTGGCAATCAATGCTAACTATTGGCTCAGACTATACCTTTTCTGTTGGCAATGGTATAACAGTTACCGGTGAACATTTTCTGTATAGTATTGATGATAAACCATATTCTACCAACAATGATACTCAAATGACGGGTCTAATGGCAATGTATCCGATAAGTTTATTGGATAATATATCTGGAATGGTATTTTATAGTTGGGATGCTGAATTGGCCTATTTCTTTATTAGCTGGCAGCGTACCTACGACGACTGGACAATTAATTTAAATACATTTTTTAGTTCTGAATCTGATTCTTCATTCAGTTTTGGGCAATCATTTTCGAATTTCAGTAGTAGAGGAATCCAATTAATGTTAATTTTTAATCATTGATAATAAAGGAAAAATAACATGAGTTCTACATTAATAAAAATCACCGATCTAATAAAATCTTTTCCAATTGGCAAAGGTGAATTCACCGCTTTGAACAAAATAAATTTATCTTTTGATAAAGGTGAATTTGCCGGACTTGTAGGTCCAAGTGGCTCAGGCAAAACAACTTTGCTAAATATCATTGGGTCACTTGATATCCCAACAAAGGGAACAGCTACAGTCTTGGATAAATCCGTCAGTACTCTGTCAAAAAAAGCTGCTGCTGATTTACGTAACAATCATATTGGTTTCATTTTTCAAACCTATAATTTATTACCCGTTTACACGGTATATGAGAATGTTGAACTTCCTCTTTTACTGCAAAACAAATCAGCAAGCAAACGTAAAAATATGATTATGCAATCACTTGAGTGGGTTGGATTAACTGATAAAATAAAATCACGTCCGGCTCAATTATCAGGAGGTGAATGTCAGCGAGTTTCTATCGCTCGGGCGATGGTGAAAGAGCCGAAAATTGTACTTGCTGATGAACCAACTGCCAATCTTGATGCGAAAAACTCACATCATATTTTACAGACGATGGAAAAACTTAACTCAGAACTCAAAACAACTTTTATATTCGCCACGCATGACGAAAAAGTAATTCAGTATCTGCATCGTAAAATTAGCTTGGATGACGGTAAAGTTGTAGCAGATGAACAAATCACTAAATAAGCGAGGCACATTATGTTAGCAATAAAATTAGCTTATCGTAACCTGATTGGTGGAAAATTACGCACTGTTTTAAACGTTTTAGTACTTTCATTCGCTTATGTTGTAATTATATGGCAAAAGGGATTGATAAATGGTTGGGCCGTACAAGCCGAACGGGATACTCAAAATTGGGAAATCGGCGGTGGACAATATTGGCATGAAAACTATGACCCATATGATCCTTTTACGATTGAAGACAGCCATGCACCGATTCCGGAATTAGCACAAGCTGCAATGAATAAAGGTACATTAACACCAATTCTTATTTCGCAGGGTTCCATTTACCCTGATGGTCGTGTACAAAGTATATCAATCAAGGGTGTAGATCCAAAACAAACAGTAATCGAAATACCAACATCGCATCTTGATGCGGATATCGACGAAATACCGGCAATTCTTGGTGCAAATATGGCAAAGAACAATAAATTGAATGTTGGTGATTATATCACTGTCCGCTGGCGCGATGTGAGAGGAACCTTTGATGCTTCCGAAGCCAAAATTGTGCATATATTCAAAGTAGATGTACCTACAGTGGATGGTGGAATTCTTTGGATCCCAATCGAAAGACACCGTGAAATGGTTCAATTACCAAATGAAGCAACAATTTTTGTAACCGATAAAGATGTTGGTTCAATAGGTTCAATACAAGGATGGGACTTTAAAGATAATGATTTCCTTTTGACCGATTTTAGGGATATGATCAAAATGAAGAATGTTGGTGGATATATACTGTTTCTATTCCTGTTATCATTGGCATTAGTAGCAATTTTTGATACACAGGTACTCTCTATATTCCGCAGGCAGAAAGAAATTGGGACGCATATCGCATTGGGAATGACACAGGGACAAGTTGTTAGGTTATTTACAATTGAAGGTGCAATGCACGCCGTTTTAGCAGCGATTTTAGGTGCAATCTACGGAATACCATTTTTAGCATGGCAGGCAAAAATCGGTTATGCAATGCCAATGGATAGTACTGAAGAATTCGGAATGGCTTTAGCTGAAACAATATATCCAGTGTATAGTATTGGCCTAATTCTCGCTACAATATCGATAGTCTTTCTTGTAACTACAATTGTCAGTTACCTCCCTACTCGAAGGATATCAAAGTTAAAGCCTACAGATGCAATTAGGGGGAAAATCCAATGATCAAATTTTTATATAAAGGGTTGCTGCGCGATAAAAACCGTAGCCTTTACCCCATAATTGTTGTTGCATTAGGTGTATGGTTAGTGGTTTTCTTCCAAGCCTATATAACTGGATTTATGGGAGAGTGGATTGATAGTTCGGCACGTTTTGAAACTGGTCATGTAAAAATAATGACACGGGCATTCGCTGAAAATTCTGATCAAAATCCAAATGATCTTGCAATCATTGGTGTTGATGAAATTAAAAATAAATTAGCACAAGAATACCCTGATATGGTATGGGTAGAGCGTATTCATTATGGCGGTCTGTTTGATGTACCTGATGAACAAGGAGAAACACGCTCGCAAAGTCCAATATTCGGTTATGGGGTTGACCTATTGTCACCAGAAACAACAGAAATTGCAAGAATGAATATTGAGAATGCTTTGACAAGAGGTAAAATTCCAGAAAAATCCGGCGAAATTCTAATTAGTGATGATCTCGCAACTAAATTAGGTGTAGAAATTGGTGCCAATGCTACGCTATTAAGTTCAACAATGTATGGTAGCATGACAATGAATAATTTTATTATTTCTGGTACATTAACATTTGGCATGCAAGCTATGGATCGCGGAGCCATGATAGCTGATATTAATGATATTCAACTAGCATTAGATATGGAAAACTCAGCAGGGCAAATATTAGGTTACTTACCAAACAACATATATGATTTTGAACAAGCTGAGATAATAAAGGAAAATTTCAACAACGTTTTTAACGATCTTGAAGATGAGTTTTCACCAATTATGGTGCAACTAAAAGATATTGGTATGCTAGGTGACTACTTATATCTAACATCAAGTTTTTCAACAATTATAGCAACTGTATTTATTATATTAATGTCAATTGTTTTGTGGAATGTGGGACTATTGGGCGGGATCCGTCGTTACGGTGAAGTGGGATTGCGTTTAGCAATCGGTGAACATAAAGGTCACATTTACCGTTCAATGATATATGAATCAATACTAATTGGTATTGTTGGATCAATAATTGGTACAGCGCTTGGATTGGTATTCGCATACTGGTTACAGGTTAAAGGGATCAATGTTGGTGATATTTTGAAAAATTCCACAATGCTGTTCCCCGGTATTATTCATACAAAAATAACCGCTGCGACTTATTACTTAGGATTTATTCCCGGTGTATTTTCAATGGTACTAGGTACAATGTTATCCGGAGTTGGAATTTACCGCAGACAAACGGCACAATTATTTAAGGAATTGGAAGTATGAAAAAATTAAATATTATATTATTCTTTGCAACTCAAATTTTCGGACAGTATCCCGACGCAGCTGATGTGTTGCAGGAAATTGATCAAAATATGGCTTCTGAAAATCAGGTTGTCGTTTCAACAATGGTAATTCATGGACGGCGCACTAGTCGTTCAATTACGGCAAAATCATGGACTGAAGGTTCAGAGAAATCATTTACTGAATATCTTGCGCCTGCCAGAGAAAAGGGCTCCAAAATGTTGAAAATAGATGACCAACTTTGGATGTACAGTCCGCAGTCTGATCGTGTTATCCGCATTTCGGGTCATATGCTCCGACAATCATTAATGGGTTCGGACCTTTCGTATGAGGATATGATGGAAGATCGGAAATTATATGAAGTATATACTGCAGAAATTATAGGTGAAGAATTAATTGATGAACGTGACTGTTGGATTATGGAACTAACTGCAAAAGTTGATGATCTAGCTTACCACTCACAAAAATTATGGGTAGATAAAGAATATATGGTTCCTAGAAAACAACAACTCTTTGCAAAAAGCGGAAAGATGTTGAAAGTAATTGAATTATCGGAATTATTCCAAATTGATGATAGGTGGTATCCAAAGCGTATGTTGTTCCAAGATGTACTTCAAAAAGGGAAAGGCACTGAATTCATCGTAGAATCAATTAATTTTGATGTCCAAATACCGGAATATATCTTCTCAAAAGCTTCACTTAGGAAATAAATATAATGCCCACAGACCAAGATCGCGCACTACCAAGACAATCGCTTGGTGAAGAGATTGCCAACAGTATTACGCACGGTATTGGCGCCGCATTAGCAACGGCTGCACTCACAATTTTATTGGTTTTTGCCACCCTGAAGGGCGATATGTGGCGGATAGTCAGTTTTACGATTTATGGCGCTTCACTAGTTATTATGTACACCTCCTCAACTCTATACCACGCATTTATAAATAAAAAGGCAAAACGATACTTTAGAATAATGGATCATTCCTCAATCTTCTTATTGATAGCAGGGACATACACTCCAATAACGCTATTACCGCTCCGCGATACTGTCTGGGGTTGGACAATGTTCGGTTTAATTTGGGGCATGGCAATTCTTGGAATACTTTTTAAATTGATGTTTTATGGTAAACTCGAAAAATTATCGGTTGTATTTTATGTTTTAATGGGATGGTTTGCAATTGTTGCTATAAAACCCATGCTTGCCAATTTGCCAACCGGATTACTAATCTGGATCGCTATTGGAGGACTAAGTTATACTTTAGGAATAATTTTCTATGCCTGGACAAAATTACCATACAGTCACTCAATTTGGCATTTATTTGTACTTGGCGGAAGCATATCTCACTTTTTTGGAATATTTTTATATTTGGTATAAGCTACAAAACATTTGTCGGATCCCAAGTAGAACGATAATTCATATTCAAATTATCCAATTCACTCACATCCTCCTTTGAAATAATAAAGTCGAATACATCAGCATTTTCTTTTATATGCTTTTTTTGAGAAGACTTTGGAATACAAATAACACCTTTTTGTAAACACCATCTAATTAACATTTGAGAAGTGGATTTATTGTATTGATTCGCAATTTCAATCAAACGTGAGTCATTCAATTTGTACCCTTTTGTCAATGGACTATATGATTCGAGTCCAATTTTTTTAGATTCACAATAATTCTGCAAATCCTTTAAATACAAAAATGGACTAAACTCAACTTGGTTAATAACAGGAGTGATTTCAGAATTATATAATAATTCAGCAATGTGTCTTTCCATATAATTGCTAATACCAATTGATTTGCATAATCCATCGTTATATAATTTTTCAAGAGCCCGCCAAGTCTCGACACGTAAGCTTTCCACTGGCCAATGAATTAAATATAAATCGATGTAATTCAATTTTAATTTGTCTAAACTCTTATGAAATGCATTTATTGCATTTTGATATCCATGATCTGAATTCCACAATTTTGTGGTTATAAATATTTCTTCACGTGGAATTCCTGATTGGTTAACAGCTTCACCAACTTCTTTTTCATTTCCATACATTGCAGCGGTATCAATATGCCGATAACCGATTTCTAAAGCATATAGCATAGTATCAATGGCTCGTTTGCCATTATCATTCAGATAAGTGCCCAGACCGAATAGCGGTATTTTTTCACTATTATTTAACTCTTTTGTTGTATTGATATTTAAATTAATCATTTTCCCTTTTTTGTATAAACTACATTTCTATCCGCCAAATATTTTAAAATATACCTGAAGGCTGTTTCGTCCTTACCCAAGTATTCAGGTGGGATTATCCCTTTTCTATTATATTTTTTCTCTAACAATAGATTAGCAACCGCTGTACAAGTATAACCGGTCGTGCGTGCCATGGAAGAGGTATCTGTTTTGCTGTCATAAAAATCTACAAGATCATAGATTACTTTGCGCGTTTCACCATTATCACTTCCCTCAATTATAATTCGCATAATAGTCATATCTTTTTCATCGGGCTGCATTTCCCATTGTGAGAACAGTAGCTTAGTAGTCAAATCGATTGGCTTAACCTTTTTACCATTAATATTAATTTCTTCCATTGAGAAAAATCCAGTTTCGCGTAAAGCGATTATCGGTTCTATGGTACCCTTATGGCGAATTGTCAATTCAATCATATTTAGAATACTTGTCGTAGAAAGTAGGGTTCTTAATCCGTCAGTATTCCATGCTTCGAATTCTCCCACATTCTCAAATTCTATCAATTCACTTTTGGATAATGCCTCTTCAATCTCTATCTTACCGTTTTTTTTAAATCTTACAGGTCGTGTATATTCCTCTATTACATCTATTGGTGAAAATACTGCTTTATAGCCCCACGGTTTTTCAGGTTTTTGGGGTAAACCGCCCACTAAACACACATATGATTCAATGTCAATTTTATTCAAATAATGACCAAGTATTACGTTGCCCATTCCAGGCGAAACTCCGCAGTCAACTACTGCAATTACATTATTTTCTTTAGCTAATTTATCTAGTTCAAATGGGTCTTCTGGGAAAAATGATATGTCTACTATATTTTTCCCAGCTTCAATTACGTTTTTCAACATATTGAATCCCATAAATCCCGGGACTGCACCAATCACTAAATCAGCGTCCTTTACAGCTTCTCTAATACTAGCATCCACTGATAAATCGATACCCAAAGTTTTTATATTCGGTATATTATCAAATTCAGATAAATTATTTTTGTCATTATCAGCTATTAAAATACTATTAGATTTATACAAATCTAAAATAATTGCTTTTCCAACTAATCCTGCACCAAAAACAACAATATTTTTCATATTTGATACCTTAATTATTACTATTACATTTCAAATTCGACAGTTAATTTACGATTGCAATATATCAATTCATTATGTCTATAGCATATGACTATATAATAATTGGCTCTGGTTTTGGCGGATCTGTCTCTGCTCTCAGATTAGCTGAAAAGGGCTACTCAGTACTTGTTATAGAACAAGGCAAGCGTTACCAAACGGAAGATTTCCCAAAATCAAATTGGAATTTGCGGAAATACTTTTGGATACCTAAACTTGCATTGTATGGCATCCAAGCCATGACACTCTTAAAAGACGTGTTTATATTGCATGGTACTGGCGTTGGGGGTGGAAGCCTTGTTTATGCAAATAATCTGCTGATTCCCCCTGACAATGTATTTGATGATTTACGTTGGGGTAGCAAGGGGTGGAAAGAAAAATTAGCGCCTTTTTATAAACTTGCTCAAACAATGCTTGGTGCAACTCCAAGTAAGGTAATTACAAAAGCTGATAAAATATTAAAAGAATGTGCTGCTGAAATTGGCAAGGAAGATACTTTTCACGTCA
This sequence comes from Fidelibacterota bacterium, assembly GCA_042577295.1. Taxonomy (GTDB): domain Bacteria; phylum Fidelibacterota; class Marinisomatia; order Marinisomatales; family JAHJCW01; genus JAHJCW01. The sequence continues at coordinate 25,425 of JBHPEE010000015.1, forward strand.
ACGATGTTGGTATTTACTTTGGGGAAGAGGATGTCACCGTTCCCGACCCCTATTTCAACGGGAAAGGACCCGATAGAACAGGATGCACACTTTGCGGTGGATGTATGGTTGGTTGTCGTTATGGAGCAAAGAACACATTGGATAAGAATTATCTCTATTTGGCCGAACAATTGGGAGTTGAAATAATCTCCGAAACAAGGGTAAGTGATGTTATTCCAATATCTAATAACCAATATCAAATAACCTCTAAAAAAGTCACCGGATTATTTGGTAAGAAATTGATTTTCAAATCAACTAGTGTAATATTTTCAGGTGGAGTAATGGGAACAGTAAAATTATTATATCAGTGTAAAGACCACGGTTCACTACCAAATATATCCAATAAATTGGGTGATGTTGTAAGAACTAACAGCGAAACACTGGTTGGTGTGAAAGCAAATGATGACGAAGATTATTCTAAAGGAATTGCAATCACATCAGGAATATACCCTGATGAACATACACATATTGAAACGGTGCGCTACGCAAAGGGACAAGATGCGATGTCAGGATTTGCTACAATACTTACTGATGGAAGCAAAGGAATACCTCGCCAGATTTCTTTCTTGTTCACAATATTAAAGCATCCAATTCAATTTGTTAAATCATTTTGGCCATTCAATTGGGCAGAAAAGACAACGATATTTTTAGTTATGCAAACCATTAGCAATTATATGCAATTTGAATACAAATCTCGTTTTTGGAGGCTTGGTAGAAAATCTATGAATTCAAATTGGCAAACGGATGAAAAAGTTCCTTCTTATATTCCGGTTGCTAACGATTTCGCTAAGCGATTTGCCAAGCGTGTAAATGGAATGGCTTTTAGCGTATTACCTGAAGTACTATTTGACACATCTTCAACAGCTCATATTTTAGGCGGATGTATTATGTCAGATTCGCCTGAAAATGGTGTAATTGATTTCAGTGGAAAAGTCCACGGTTACGATAATCTATATGTAGTTGATGGCTCTATTGTACCGGCTAATTTAGGTGTAAACCCAAGTCTTACAATCACCGCCTTAGCGGAATATATTATGGATCAAGTTCCTAATAACTAATAAGTATACTCTGTATCCTCATCTAATTTATTATAAAATCCCTCATACCATTTTCGGTGTTTTAGAATGAAGCTAGTGGAGCTAGCAGCAACCATGATTTGCTTGTGCAGATCAAGCGCTGGATCTATCCAAACTGTTTCGTCATTAACTTTTGATACATCTACTAAGCCAATATATTTATCTGAATCTTTAAAGACATATCCTACTAAAAGATTTTTTGAGTTAGGTTTCTTACCAATATATTCATAATATTCTTCGATTACTATATCACCGGAAAATGAGCCAATTACTCTATCAGTCAATTGTCCTGTATCAAATTGATTATATACATTTTGATAAATACATCTGAAAGTTTCATCATCTAGACTCTTCATTGGGAATTCACAATAACACTCATATTGAGCACCACCTGATGTATTCATAATGAATTCAAAAGATTTTATATCATAGGATGCATTTCTAGCATCAGTTAGTAATACACGACTATCACTATCCCTGATATTATAGGCATGGAATCCGCCAAAGTCCAATTTCCAAGAATTTTCAGTCCCAACAACTGGCATTGCGGGAATATTTTGCATATTTTCCGGTATAATAATTTTTACGGGTTTTATACAGCTAATAAAAACTAATATAATTAGTAAAGTTAATATATTAGCAAGATTTCTCATAATGTGTTCCTTAATAGTATATGATAATTTACATTAGATTAATATTTAATTAAATAGTTGTCAAATTTTAAAAATTGTTTTCTATATTACAAACCATCTTTTATCTGATATTGTATTTGACCACCAACAATAGTGTAAATAGGCCTTGTGCTTAGTATCTCAGCGGGTTTAATAGTAAGTATGTCTTTATCCAATATTGTAAAATCAGCATATTTGCCAACTTCAATTGATCCTAAAATATCTTCCTGAAATGCAGCATACGCTGCCCAAATTGTGTATCCTTTTATTACTTCCTCAATCGTCATCTTTTGTTTAGGTAGCCATCCACCTTTAGGATACCCATTCTCATCTTGGCGTGTAACAGCATGATAAATACCTATTAAAGGATTATTCGTCTCTACCGGAAAATCTGATCCACATGGAATTATTATTCCTTCATCTAAAAAATTACGAAATGCGTAGGCACCTCTTACTCTTTTGGAACCAATGCGGTCTTCTGTCCAAAGCATATCTGAAACAGCATGCGTTGGTTGCATTGCAGGTATTACACCTAAATCAGAATAACGCTGGATATCGTTAAGGTTCACAATTTGGGAATGTTCAATACGAAAACGATGATCTGCATTAGGATTTTCTTGTAACGCCTCCTCATATACATCTAACATTGTTCGTATGCCTTTGTCGCCTATGGCATGTGTGCACACTTGGAAATCGGATTCCAATGCAGCTTTACAAACTTCTAGCATATGATAATTATCGGTTACAATTAATCCGCTATTTTCAGGATCATCGCTATACGCTTCTAATAAAGAAGCGCCACGTGACCCCAATGCACCATCAACGTACAACTTCACACTTTTTACCCTGAGAAAATCATTTCCATATGAATCGATTTTATACTTCTGTAAAAATAGATTCATATCATTGACAACTGTATCAGCTAACATCGCATTAATACGAATGGGCATCTTGTTATTGTCGATAAGGTATATATAATCATCGATTCTTGAAATTGGTATTCCTGCATCACCCACACCAGTCAAACCAAGTTCCGTGCAACGACTGGCGGCATTTGTGATTATACTACGGATTTTTTCAGTTGAGTATTTGGGAACATAATCAGTAATTAATTTCTCCGCATTATCGATAAATATACCTGTCGGGAGTCCGAGTGAATTTATTTGGATCTTGCCACCAGCGGGATTAGGAGTATTTTTATCAATGTCTGCAATTTTCATAGCTTTCTGATTAACTAATAAAGCATGTCCGTCAATCCTTGAAAGCATAACCGGATTATTTGGCGTGATATTGCTCAAAGCTTGGTGCTGTGGAAATTCCTTAATCTCCCAATCGTTTTGATCCCAACCACGACCACGAATCCATTCTCCCGATTCAACTGATTTTACCTTTTCTTTAACTAAATCAAGTACTTCCTGATAACTTTTTGTACCGACTAGGTCTATATCTTCCAATGCTTTTCCGTAACCGGTTAAATGCCCATGCGAATCAATCAATCCGGGGAGAACTAACTCTCCGTTTAATTCAATTAATTTTGTTTTACTACCAATATATTTCTTTACATCTTCGTTTGCACCAACAAAAATGATCTTATCACTTTTAACTGCAACTGCTTCAGTGATAGAAAAGTCATCATCAACTGTAGCAACCTTTCCACCAATTATTACCAAATCAGATTGTTTCTGATCAGAACATGACATATTTATCATTCCTGCTAAAGCAAGTATCCCATAAATAATCCATCTATACATTGATATTCCAAAATTTTAATTTTTCATTAATGATTCAATTTCTTTTACAGTTTTAGGTATTGGCTTACCCAATACCTTATATCCATTTTTAGTTACTAAAACGTTATCTTCTATTCTAACGCCACCAAAATCAAGATATTTATTGGCCTTATTATAATTAATGAATTCTATAAATTTATTTTCACTTTGCCATTGTTTAATTAATTGCGGAATAAAGTAAATACCTGGCTCCACAGTTAACACATAACCGGACTGTAACTCTTTTGCAAGTCGCAAATAAGCCAATCCAAATTGATCACTCCGTTTTATTTTATCATCGTAACCGATATAATCTTCTCCCAAATCTTCCATATCATGTACATCCAATCCCATCATGTGTCCTAATCCATGTGGAAAAAATAGTGCGTGAGCACCCGCTTCCACCGCTCTATCAACATCACCTTTCATAATTCCGAGCTTATTCAATCCTTCAGCAATTATTCTAGCAGTAATTAAATGTATATCAAGATATTTCACTCCGGGCTTTATAGCTGCAATCGCAGTTAATTGTGATTTTAGTACTATCTCATATATCTCTTTCTGCGTTTTGGTAAACGTTCCTCCCACCGGAAAAGTGCGTGTAATATCACTTGAATAAAGTCCGATAGGTGATTCTGCGCCGGAATCATTGATTACCAAATTACTTTTTTGCATTTTATTAGTATAATGATGATTGTGCAAA
>JBHPEE010000016.1:0-29148 GCA_042577295.1 Fidelibacterota bacterium
AGTGAGGCGCGATCTATACGAAGCTTCGATTATTATCGTAAACCATGCTCTTTTGTTATCAGAAATTTCAATGCCGGGCTTTCTGCCGATGTTTAACACCGTTATCATTGATGAGGCACACAATTTAGTCCCGGTTGCTTATAAACAGCTAAGTCATGAAATGGATCAAATCGGATATGTTTCTTATCTGCAAAGTGTTGATCCAAAATATAAAGGAAATCAGCGTTGGAATAATATCTTGATGGCCGTTGGTGGATTGCATCCGGAATTTATCGCTTTACAAAAAGCGATGAGTGAAGAAGTCGCATTTGCGATAGAATCATTGAGAGAATTTTTTGAAAAATATAGCAGCGATGTAAATGCAGAATTCAACATTGATTCCATTTACACACAAAAACTCATAATCAACAAACTTGACGAAGAATATAATTCTGCAGCCGATGAATTGGAACAATTAATTGACTCTTTAAAGAGATTGCACGTTACCATTGAAAAAACTACAAATACGCTATTAGAAAAAGATCCGGAACGCAAGGACTATGATGAATTACATCAAGTACTTGCTCAACACAAAGATATTTTAAGTGGTCTTGTAAATAACGTAATACTGTTGACATCCGAGCAGAATCCGGAAAATATATATTGGAAAGAAGGAGATTTTAAAGAACGAAACGGTATGAGCGAATTGATGTTATCATTACACGCTTCGCCCGTAGATGTATCTGAGAAACTGAGTTCATTATTTTTTAAGAATATTCCCCACTGCGTTTTGACATCTGCAACCCTTCGAGTAAACAGCGAATTTGAGTATTATTTCCGTCGTACCGGACTTGATAGAATAATTGATAAAACGGTAAAAATAGACTATTTCCCAAGTCCTTTTTATTATGAAGATCAAGTTACATATTTACAATACGGAAATCGCAAAAGTATAACAACTGATTCACTTTCAATCGCAAGAATAATAGAAATAATAAGTAAAAAATATAATCAGCGAATTATGGTGCTTTTCACAGCACGAAAAACTTTAACAGGTGTTTATAATGAACTAAAAAATAGTTCAGTTGGAAGAGATATTCCGATATTTGCACAGATATTTAATACATCAAGACAATCATTAATTGAAGGTATGAAAAGAACTCCCAATGGCGTATTATTAGGAACTTCTGCTTTTTGGGAAGGAGTAGATTTACCGGGAGATCTCTTACAAATTCTCATTATAACCAAACTTCCGTTCGACGTACCAACCGAGCCAACAATAAAAGCATATTCTGATATGCTTGAGATGTCGGGTGATAATTCATTTATTAATTTTGCTGTTCCCGAATCTGTAATTCGATTTAGACAGGGATTTGGTAGATTAATCCGGACAATGACTGATGAAGGAATTTTCATAGTATTAGACGATAGAATTGTCACAAAGCGCTACGGAACAAATTTTAGCGAAGCAATTCCGGTTCAAATGCAGGTATTTACCGATATAAATGAATTGGAATAGCAGGACAATTTTTACTAGATAAATATAAAATCAAGTTTCCACTTTTAATTATGGTATGTTTCTTAAATTATTTTAAAATAATTATTGATAGTATTATTTTAAAATGATTAAATTACTCGGCTTTATTCTGCAAGCAAAGTACGTCTATTTGACAATTGGTTTTTCTGAAATAAGTCCCGACATACATTTTTAAATTGGGAAATCCCGACATGCCGGTGTAGCTCAGTTGGTAGAGCAGCTGATTTGTAATCAGCAGGTCGGGGGTTCGAATCCCTTCGCCGGCTCGATGATATGCAAAGACTTTTGGGCTATTCTCGTAATTAATTTCAATAAATTGGATTTGTTAATTTTAATAGGGGAGATGGCCGAGCGGTCAATGGCAGCAGACTGTAAATCTGCCGGCGTACGCCTACGGAGGTTCGAATCCTTCTCTCCCCACAAAATTTGCGGGTGTAGTTCAATGGTAGAACACCAGCCTTCCAAGCTGGATATGTGAGTTCGATCCTCATCACCCGCTCAATCAGGTGATAGGCAAAGATGTTTCAGAAAAATATTAGTAGTATTGACGTGCCTGCGTAGCTCAGTTGGTAGAGCACGTCCTTGGTAAGGACGGGGTCACCGGTTCAAATCCGGTCGTAGGCTCTGTATTTGATTTGACAAAAAACGTGAGAGGAAATAATGGCAAAGGCAAAATTTGAGCGTAATAAGCCGCATGTAAACATAGGAACGATAGGTCATGTAGATCATGGTAAGACAACATTGACAGCGGCCATAACGTTAGCGCAATCCGCGCAAGGGTTATCGGAGATAATGACTTTTGACGCAATAGACAACGCCCCTGAAGAAAGGGAACGTGGAATTACAATACAGACTGCACATGTAGAGTATGAGACGGTAAATCGTCATTATGCTCATGTAGACTGTCCGGGACATGCTGATTATATCAAGAATATGATCACAGGTGCCGCTCAGATGGATGGAGCCATATTGGTGGTAAGTGCCGCAGATGGTCCAATGCCACAGACAAGAGAGCACGTATTGTTAGCTCGCCAGGTCAATGTTCCAAGTATAGTAGTATTTATGAACAAGACCGATCAGGTTGATGATCCCGAGTTATTAGAATTAGTAGAGATGGAACTTAGAGATCTATTGAATGAGTATAAATTCCCCGGTGATGATACGCCGATCATTATGGGTAGTGCTTTAGCAGCATTGAATGATCCTACTAATCCGGAAGCTACCAAGTGTATAACAGAATTATTAGAGGCTTGTGATAGTTTTATACCTGAACCAAAGAGAGACGTTGATAAGCCGTTCTTGATGCCTGTGGAGGATGTATTTAGTATAACCGGTCGTGGAACAGTAGGAACCGGCAGAATTGAGCGTGGCATAGTAAGAGTTGGTGATGAGATAGAGATGATTGGAATGGGTTCACTGAAGAAGACTGTTTGTACTGGTGTAGAGATGTTCCGTAAGCTTCTAGATGAAGGTCGTGCAGGAGATAATGCCGGATTATTATTACGTGGAATAGATAAAGAAGAATTAAAGCGTGGAATGGTATTGGCTAAACCGGGCAGTATAACTCCCCATACCAAGTTCAAGGCCAATGTGTACGTATTGAAGAAAGAAGAGGGTGGACGTCACACACCATTTTTCAATGGTTATAGACCGCAGTTTTACTTCCGTACAACAGATGTAACGGGAGTAGGGACATTACCTGAAGGAACAGAGATGGTAATGCCTGGTGATAATGTAGAATTAAGTATAGAGTTGATAACACCGATAGCGATGGATAAAGAGTTGCGCTTTGCAATTAGAGAAGGTGGACATACGGTAGGTGCCGGTGTTGTTACTGAGATTATTGAGTAAATATAGGTATAATAATGGCAGGTAACAGTAAAAGAGTAATCGTGAGATTGGAAAGTACGGCCGGTACAGGATATAGGTATACTATTACTAAAAGTAAACGTTTACATCCTGAACGGCTTGAATACAGGAAATATGATCCGATTATTCGAAAGTATGTCGTCTTTAAAGAAACCAAATAATTAGATACATTCAGAATGATATCAATGTTGTTTAAAATTAGGAGTGTAGCTCAATTGGTAGAGCACCGGTCTCCAAAACCGGGGGTTGCGGGTTCAATTCCTGCCACTCCTGCTAATATCGCACGGCGATAATAAAGATTATGGTGACCTGCTTAAGGATTTTATAATCATGATAAAAAAAATTAGAAAAATATTTGAAGAAGTACAGTTTGAAATGAAAAAGGTGTCTTGGCCTACGTGGGATGAGCTTAAAGGTTCAACCTATGTTGTACTGTCCTTCTCGGTATTAGTGGCTGTGTTTCTATTTGTTGTTGATCTGATTTTAAATAAAATTTTAAGCATTATTCTTTGATATTATGGAATGGTATTCATTAAGAGTAATCTCCGGTAAGGAGAAGCAAATTAAAGAGGCTATTCTTTTCGGAGTTTCTCATAGTGAACACTCGGAGGTGGTGAAGGAAATTTTAGTTCCTACAGAAAATATCATTGAGATGAAAGAAGGGAAAAAGAAAGTTCGTGAAAGAGTATTTTTCCCGGGATATATATTAATAAAGATGGAGATTAACAAAGAATCAAAATTTTTAATTGAAAATATTAACGGTGTAATCAACTTCATTGGATCTCATGGAAATCCACAACCTCTTAAACCGGAAGAGATCAGTAGAATAATTGGTGCGGTAGAAGGAAGTAAAAATATTGAAATGGCTTCCCATCCTTTCAAAACTGGAGATGCGGTTAAGGTTGTTGATGGTCCATTTATGGATTTCTCGGGCTTTGTCCAAGAAGTTAACACAGATAAGCAAAAATTAAAGGTTTCAGTAAGTATTTTTGGTAGACCCACCCCAATTGAATTGGATTATTTGCAAGTTGAATTAGAGAAATAGGTTAAAATTATGGCAAAAAAAGAAATTGGATTTATAAAACTTCAAATTAAGGCAGGACAAGCCAATCCCGCTCCACCAGTCGGACCTGCATTGGGACAACACGGTGTGAATATTATGGAATTTTGTAAGGCATTTAATGCTGCTACACAAGATCAACCAGGTATGGTAATTCCGGTTGAGATTACCGTTTATGCAGATAGAAGTTTTTCTTATATAACAAAAACACCACCCGCTGCAACTTTAATTATTAAAGCAGCCAAGATCGAAAAAGGATCCGCAGAACCGAATAAAGAAAAAGTCGGGAAGATTAGTAAAAAAGATCTTGAAGAAATTGCAACCATTAAAATGAAAGATTTAAATGCTAATACCATTGAAAATGCAGTTAAGATGATTGCAGGTACTGCCCGTAGTATGGGTGTACAAGTGATTGGTTAGGATCAATAATGAAAAATTCAAACAATAGAAAAATAGTTATTGATAAAATTGATCGAACAAAGGAATATCCATTAGAAGAGGCTGTCAAGTTGGTTAAAGAATTATCATTCGCAAAATTTGATGAATCTGTTGAAATTGCCATTAATCTTGGAGTAGATCCACGACATGCTGATCAAAATATTCGTATAACAACTGGCTTACCATATGGAACAGGAAAGGTTGTAAAGGTACTTGTCATAACATCTGGTGCTAAAGAGCAAGAAGCCAAAGATGCTGGAGCAGATTATGTCGGTTATACCGAATATATCGATAAAATAAAAGCAGGTTGGTCTGATATAAACAAGATTGTCGCAACACCTGACGCGATGGTTGACTTAGGGAAATTAGGTAAAATATTAGGACCAAAAGGACTAATGCCAAACCCAAAAAGCGGAACTGTTACAATGGACGTCGGAAAAGCGGTTAAAGAATTAAAGGCAGGTAAGATAGAATTAAGGGTAGATAAAACCGGTATCATTCATGCGGTATGTGGAAAAGTATCTTTTGACGAGAAAGCTTTATTTGAAAATATTAAAGCAGTATATAGTACTATACTGAAAGCTAAGCCCGCCTCTGTGAAAGGACGCTACTTGAAGAAAATAACAATATCGTCAACTATGGGACCGGGAATTAAAATTGATTATGCAGCTTTAAGGTAAGATAATGCCAAATAAGAAAAATATACAGCAAGTTGAAGAATTGACTAAAAAGTTAGATCAAGCAAAAGCAATTTACTTTACAGATTATACAGGATTGGATGTTGGTAGTTTAACCCAGCTACGCTCGGAATTTTTTAAAAATTCAGTTGAGTATTATGTGGCAAAAAATACGTTGATAAAAATTGCTGCAGAAAATAATAAAATTGATGGTTTAAATGAATTTTTGACTGGTCCGACAGCAATGGCAATTTCATATGATGAGCCGACTGCACCTGCAAAAATCATTAAAGAATTTGCTAAAATATTTGAAAAACCAACTGTAAAGGGTATGTTATTTGGTGGTGAATCAATCGATGGATCAAAATTCAATACTATTGCTGACCTGCCTTCGCGGGAGCAATTAATTGCTACATTTGCTGCGTCATTGCAAAGTCCATTGGTGAAGTTGGCAATAGTACTAAATGCTACTATGACTAACTTGGTTGGTGTGTTAAATAATTTAAAAGAAAAGAAATCGTAGATTTATAAATTGAATAAAGGAGTTAGTTAATGGCCGTTACAAGAACAGATGTTTTGTCTTATATAGAGAAAGCAAATATTGTAGAAATATCCGAATTAGTAAAAGACATTGAAGAAAAATTTGGTGTCAGTGCGGCTGCACCTGTTACAGTCGCAGCCGCCCCAGTTGCGGGAGAAGCTACAGCTGAAGAAAAAACTGATTTTGATGTAGTGTTAACAGCTGCCGGACAGGCAAAAATCGCTGTTATCAAAGCAGTTAGAACAATTACCAGTCTTGGATTAAAGGAAGCCAAAGAATTAGTTGATTCAGCCCCTAAGGCAGTAAAAGAAAATGTGCCGCAAGCCGAAGCCGATGAAATTAAAAAAACATTGGAAGAAGCTGGCGCAACTGTTGAATTAAGATAAAATAGATAAATCTATTATCTTTAATTCAATTTCTGTTTTAACAAAAATATAGGAGGCTTTTTTGGGAGCCAATAATATCTATACGCCTGATCGGATTTCCTTTCAGAAAATCCACTCAGTAGTTGAAATGCCTAATTTGCTCGGTCTGCAACGCGATTCTTATCGTATGTTTCTACAAGAAGATACTCTTGAGGACGAACGGAAACGCATAGGATTGGAAGAAGTTTTTCAAAATGTTTTTCCTATCGAAGATTCTCATCGTAATTATATACTAGAGTATAAGAGTTATTACCTTGCACCTCCAAAATACTCTCCCGAAGAATGTATAGAGAGGGGTGTCACATTTTCTGCACCGATTAAAGTTAAATTGGTCTTGAATATTACAGATGAAGAGGACCGTAGTAAGTATGCTCAATCTATTGAGCAAGATGTGTATTTCGGTAATATACCTTATATGACTGCAAAGGGTACATTTATCATTAACGGAGCCGAAAGAGTAGTTGTGTCACAATTGCAACGTTCTCCCGGTGTATTTTTTGATCAAACTATACATCCTAATGGTACAAAATTATATCAGGCAAGAATTATACCCATTCGTGGTTCTTGGGTAGATTTTACAACAGACATTAATGATTGTCTCTTTGTCATTATCGATCGTCGCAGAAAATTTCCTGCCACAATGCTATTACGTGCGCTCGGTTATTCTACAGATGCCGATCTATTTGAAGCATTAAATTGCATCCAAATAGTTGATCTTAAAATAAAGGATCTAAGTAATATCGTTGGAGCAACAATCGTCGAAGATGTTGTTGATACCGCTACTGGTGAAATTTATTTTGAGCATGGCACTGAACTTACAAATGAAGTTTTTGATGTATTAAAAAAAGCTAAGGTAAAGACAATTAAGGTTGTTGATGGAAATAAAGATTTCCATGCTATGATGCTTTTAAATACTATTGAGAAAGATCCTACTCAAAATACTGAAGAGGCACTTGAGGTAGTTTATCAATTAATACGATCAAGCGAGCCACCGAATTTGGAAACCGCTCAAAAATTTATTGAACGTATGTTTTTTAGTCCCAAAAAATATGATCTGGGACAAGTAGGTAGATATAGATTAAATAAACAATTCAATTTAAATGTTAATGTTGAAGATACAATATTAACAATGGAAGATATTGTTAAGGTAATTCAGTTTCTTGTTGACATGAGGAAGGGTGAGCGTGGTATGGATGATATCGATCACTTGGGAAATCGACGAGTAAGAACCGTGGGTGAGCAGCTTAAGAATCAATTTTCAACTGCACTCAGCCGAATGATCAGAACTATACACGATAGAATGAATCTGCGTGAAGCAGAATCTATTACACCACAAGATTTAATTAACGCAAGAGTTGTAACAACTGTAGTTAATACTTTTTTTGGCACCAGCCAATTATCCCAATTTGGAGATCAAACAAACCCACTTGCTGAAATTACACATAAGCGTCGTATTTCTGCTTTGGGTCCGGGCGGTTTAACTCGCGAAAGAGCCGGATTTGAAGTCCGAGATGTACACTATACGCATTATGGAAGATTATGTCCAATTGAAACTCCTGAAGGTCCAAATATTGGTCTGATATCTTCATTGGCATTGATGGCTAATATTAATTGGCATGGTTTTATCGAAGCTCCTTATAGAAAAGTTAATATAAAAGGTGGTGAAGCTTATGCCACAAATAAAATTGAATACTTATCTGCTGATGATGAAGATCGAGTTTTAATTGCACAATCCAGTACAAAAATAGATTCAAGTAATAAAATTACTGATGATTTATTGCGTGTACGAATTAAGGGTGACTTCCCAATGGTTAAACCGTCAAAAGTTGAATATATGGATGTCGCACCTAACCAAATTCTTAGTGTAGCTGCAGCATTAATACCTTTTGTTGAACATGATGATGCAAATCGTGCATTAATGGGTTCAAATATGCAGCGTCAGGCGGTACCCCTTATGAATCCTAGATCTCCGATCGTAGGGACAGGAATGGAAGGAAAGGTAGCTAGAGATTCGGGAGCGTGTGTAACTAGTCCAGTTAGTGGAACCGTTATTAATGTTGACGCAAAACAGATTGAAATTAAGATTGATCAGATACCCGAAGAATTAAGTTTGGTGGAGGGAGACAATAAGACAGTTATTAAGCTTGAAAAAAATCATAGATCAAATCAAAATACTTGCTATAATCAAAGACCGTTGGTAACTATTGGTCAAAAAGTAAAAATTGGTGATGTATTAGCTGATGGTGCTTCCACAAATAATGGTGAATTAGCATTGGGAAGAAATGTCGTAGTTGCATTTATGCCCTGGCGTGGATTTAATTATGAAGATGCAATTGTGTTAAGTGAAAGACTGGTCAAGGATGATGTGTTCACATCTGTTCATATAAATGAAATTGAGCTTGAAGTACGTGATACAAAACGCGGAGAAGAAGAATTGACATCTGAAATTCCTAATGTTAGTGAAGAGGCTACAAAGGACATAGATGATAATGGTATCATTCGTATTGGTGCTAGGGTTAAAGAAGGTGATATAATAATTGGAAAAGTAACTCCGAAAGGAGAGACTGATCCTACGCCTGAAGAAAAATTATTAAGAGCAATTTTTGGTGAAAAGGCTGGAGATGTAAAAGATGCTTCGAAGAGAGCATCTCCCGGTATAAAAGGTACGATAATTAAGACTACTTTATTTGAAAAACGTGCTAGAGTATCAAAGGTCCTTGATAGAAAAAAAATTGTTGAGCTTCAGGAAAGTTCTCGCGATCAAAAACATAATTTAAAGCAATCTAGAGATACAGTTCTATTACGATTACTAACTGATGAAACATCCGGAGGTGTACGAGACGCATCTTCTGGTAAAACATTAATTAAAAAAGGAACCAAGCTTACCGGAAAACGACTAAAAGAATTTGACTTTGAGCGATTTGCTCAAGACACACCCTGGGTAGAAAGTAATGCAGCATGGAAAAAGATAAAATTAGTATGGAATTCGTTCCGGAAAGAGTGGAGTCGTATAGAGAATTTCTTGGAAAGCGAAACATTCAAACTTCGTGTAGGTGATGAGTTACAGCCCGGTATTTTGAAATTAGCAAAAGTATTCATTGCTAATAAACGGAAAGTTTCGATTGGTGATAAAATGGCGGGACGCCATGGTAATAAAGGTGTTGTTGCAGCCATTGTACCTGAAGAAAATATGCCATTTCTCGAAGATGGGACTCCAGTTGATATAGTTTTAAATCCATTGGGCGTTCCTTCAAGGATGAACTTAGGACAATTGTACGAAACAATGCTTGGTTGGGCAGGTGATATACTGGGTGTAAAATACGATACACCAGTATTCAACGGTGCTACTCCCGAAGAGGTAAAGGCGGAGCTTAAAAAAGCGAACTTACCGGTTCATGGCAAAATAAAGCTTATCGACGGACGTACCGGCGAATTCTTCGATGACGAGGTAACAGTTGGAAAAATCTATATGATGAAATTGAGTCATATGGTAGATGATAAAATGCATGCTCGTTCCACGGGACCTTATTCACTTGTTACTCAACAACCACTAGGTGGTAAAGCCCAATTTGGTGGACAGAGATTTGGTGAAATGGAGGTATGGGCATTGGAAGCTTATGGCGCAGCCCATACATTACAGGAAATCTTAACTGCTAAATCGGATGATGTCGAAGGTCGTTCAAGAATGTACAATGCTGTTGTAAAGGGAGAGGATGTTCCTCCCTATGGATCTCCTGAATCATTTAATGTTCTTATTAAAGAATTGCAAGGTCTAGGAATAGACGTTGAATTAGATTAAAAGGTGTAGATTTGACTTATATTCAATCAAATAAAGTTGACACAACTAAAAAGTATGTTAGTATTACAATTGGTTTAGCATCTCCAGAGAATATTCTTGCTAAATCATATGGAGAGATACTAAAACCCGAAACAATCAATTATCGGTCGTATAAGCCCGAAAAAGATGGTCTTTTCTGCGAAAAGATATTTGGCCCTGTCAAGGATTACGAATGTCATTGCGGAAAATACAAGGGGATTCGCTATCGTGGTATTATCTGTGACCGTTGCGGAGTTGAAGTAACTCGGAAAAAAGTTCGCAGAGAAAGAATGGGACATATTACATTAGCCGTTCCAATTGTCCATATTTGGTATTTGAAATCAATTCCGAGTAAACTGAGCTATCTGATTGGTCATAGTACAAAAGAGCTTGAGCGCGTTATCTATTATGAATTATACATGATAATCGAACCCGGGAAAAGTGGTAGACCTCAATTTGAACTCATAGATGAAGAAACATGGATGGAGCTTGAGAAAGATTATGGGTTTTACGCTGCTACTGAAGAAGAACGTGATGAAGATGATTATTTTGTAGCTTTAATGGGTGGCGAAGCTATTAAAGATGCTTTGGCAAAAATCAATCTACCTGAACTCAAAAATGAATTAGAAGATATTATTTTAACGACAAAATCCAAACAGAAGAAACATGATGCATTAAAACGATTGCGGGTCGCTAAAGAGTTCATGGTTGATTCAATTAATAAAAAAGTAAACAAGCCGGAATGGATGGTGATATCGGTTTTACCGGTTATACCACCCGAATTACGACCCTTAGTGCCATTGGAAGGTGGCAGATTTGCCGCTAGCGATCTCAACGATTTGTATCGAAGGATTATCATTCGGAATAATCGCTTAAAGAACTTGATGGAAATTAAAGCTCCCGACGTGATTTTACGAAATGAAAAACGGATGCTTCAAGAATCAGTTGATGCGTTGTTTGATAATAGCCGTAGAAAAACTGCAATTAGAAGTGGTACGCGCCGTCCACTTAAGTCTCTATCGGATATGTTGCGCGGAAAATCAGGACGTTTTAGACAAAATTTACTTGGTAAACGTGTTGACTATTCTGGTCGATCAGTTATTGTGGTTGGACCAGAACTACATTTGCACGAATGTGGATTACCAAAAGATATGGGTCTTGAGTTATTCAAACCGCACATGATAAATGAATTAATTGAACGGGGATATGCTCAGACTCCTCGTGGTGCAAAATTAATGGTTGAAGAGCGTGATCCAATAGTCTATAAGGTTCTAGAATATGTAGTCAAGGATCATCCTATATTATTGAATCGTGCTCCTACTCTACACAGATTAGGTATACAGGCTTTCCAACCCGTTTTAGTGGATGGAAAGGCAATTAAAATTCATCCTTTAGTATGTGCAGCGTTTAACGCTGACTTTGATGGTGACCAAATGGCTGTTCATGTTCCAATTTCGATACAGGCACAGATGGAAGCACGCGTTTTGATGCTTTCAAGTCATAACATTTTACATCCTGCTAACGGTAAACCGATTACAATTCCATCTCAAGATATGGTATTGGGATGCCATTATTTAACTAGACCAAAAACAGGTGACAAGGGTGAAGGGAAAATATTTGGTTCTTTGAATGAAGTGTTGATGGCGTATGAAAATAAAGCAGTAGGATTGCATGCAATAATTGATGTTAGGCATAAAGGTATTTGGAATAAGAAAACAACAGTTGGTCGCGCTATCTTTAATTCTATAATGCCTGATGAATTAGATTATTTTGATGAACTGATTTCAAAAAATACTTTAAGTAAAGTTGTTAATCAATCTTACCTTATAGCAGGTAATTATAAAACTGTAATATTTTTAGATAAATTAAAAGATCTTGGTTTTACTATTGCAACAAGTAGTGGTAGTTCCATTTCAATTAGTGATATTTTAATTCCAGTTGACAAAGATATTATTATAAAAAAAGCCGAAACTGAAGTTGCGGGAATTCAGCAAAACTTTGTGAATCATATCCTAACTGATGGGGAGAGGTATAATAAAGTAATTGATGTATGGACACATGCGACTAACCATGTAGCTAATTCTATGATGAAAAGTTTAAAAGCTGATCGACAGGGATTTAATCCGGTTTTTATGATGGCTGATTCGGGTGCAAGGGGTAGTCAGGACCAGATCAAACAGTTAGCAGGAATGCGCGGACTGATGGCAAAACCAAAGAAATCTATGACTGGCGGTCAGGGTGAAATTATTGAATCACCAATTATTTCCAATTTTAAAGAAGGCCTTTCGGTTATGGAGTACTTTATTTCTACTCACGGTGCCAGAAAAGGACTTGCTGACACTGCATTGAAAACTGCGGATGCGGGTTATTTGACTCGTAGATTAGTTGACGTTGCTCAGGACGTTGTGATATCTGAGAAAGACTGTGGTACTATTAATGGTATTGTTACAAGAGATTTGAAGGAAGGTGAAGATATCATCGACCAATTGTCTGATCGTGTTTTGGGAAGAACGATATTGGACGACATAATAATAGATGGCAAAGTCATGATTAAGGCTGGATCGATTATTACAGAGCATGAAGCTGATATCATTTCTGATAGTGAAATACAAAGTATTCGAATTAGATCAGTATTGACTTGTGAATCTAAAAGAGGTGTTTGTGGAAAATGTTATGGATGGGATTTAGCCAGACACCGTATAGCCAATATGGGTAGTGCAGTTGGAATTATAGCTGCACAAAGTATTGGTGAGCCGGGTACACAGCTTACATTGCGGACATTTCATATTGGCGGAACTGCAACACGTATCATCGAACAATCTCATATGCAAAGCAGGTATGGTGGTGTTGTCAAATTCTCAGATAATTATGATTTTGCTGATACACAAGATGAAGCAGGCAATGAAATAACAAGATGTATGGCTAGACATGCAAAATTATTTATTGTTGATGAACAAAACCCTGCAAGTATAAAAGCTGAATTTAACATTCCTTATGGTGCTAATGTATTTGTGAGTGAATCTGACCTTGTTAAATCGGGGACCATATTGATACAATGGGATCCTTATACAGACATAATTCTTGCCAGACATGATGGATTTGTCAATCTTACAGACTTTGTTGAAGGAGATACATATCAGATCGAAGCTGTGGAAGGTGGTAAAAAACAAATGGTGGTTATTGAATCAAAAGATCGCCAGTTGAGTCCACAAATAGAAATACAAGATAAAGATGGAAATGTAATGGCTGGTGGAACAATTTTGCCGGTGAATGCCACTTTAAATGTTATCAATCAACAAGAAGTCAAACGTGGAAAGACCTTAGTAAAAATTCAAAAAGATATAGGAAAAACTCGTGATATTACGGGTGGATTGCCCCGTGTCGCTGAATTATTTGAAGCAAGAATGCCATCTAATCCTGCAGTAGTTACTGAGATAAATGGAACAGTAAAATTTGGTGAAACAAAACGTGGTATTCGTAAAATATTAATTGAATCGCGTGATGGAGAAAGTCGTGGATATAAGATTCCTTATGGAAAGCATGTTATTGTCCATGAGGGAGATTTTATTACGGCTGGTACACCACTTTGCGAAGGTGCAATTTCGCCGGTTGACATATTAGGCATACTTGGTCCCGGAAAAGTTCGTGAATATCTCGTAAATGAAATACAAGAGGTATATCGTTTGCAGGGTGTGGGTATCAATGATAAACATATTGAAGTAATTGTTCGCCAAATGATGAAAAAAATTATGGTGACCGATCCTGGTAATTCAAGATTTTTAGAATCTGAACGAGTCGATAGAGTTAATTTGACCATCGAAAACGAACGTTTAGCCAATATGGTTGTTGTTGCTGATCCAGGCGATAGTGACTGGGGAAAAGGTACGCTAATTTTGAAATCTGAGTTAAGAGATATTAACAAAGAATTGAAAGATGTTGGAAAAGCGCCGATTAAAACACATAAAACTCAAGCGGCTACATATGATCCATTATTGATGGGCATTACTCAAGCTTCATTAAATACTGATAGTTACTTATCAGCAGCATCATTCCAGGAAACTACAAGAGTACTTACAGACGCAGCAACAGCAGGGAAAACGGATTACCTTAGAGGGTTGAAAGAAAACGTACTGATTGGTAGATTGATACCTGCCGGTACTGGATATCCTATTTTACAGGATATTTCCTTGGAATCAGACGAAGAGGTTAAGGTCATTGAACCAGTGGAAATTCAACTTGGTGAGATTGTGTAAAATTAAAATGAATATTACTTTTATAATAATTGACTATATTCATAATTCTTGAATAAATTTATAGGCTTAATTTAAATAGATATGCCGACGATAAATCAACTAGTAAAGAAAGGTAGAAAGCGGATTCTGCAAAAAAATGCAAGTCCGGCACTACAACGTAACCCACAAAAACGTGGAGTTTGTGTTCGTGTATATACAACTACACCCAAAAAACCTAATTCAGCATTAAGAAAAGTTGCACGTGTCAGATTGACGAACGGGATGGAAGCTGCAGCATATATTCCTGGCGAAGGTCATAACTTGCAAGAACATTCAATTGTATTGATTGAGGGTGGTAGGGTCAAGGATCTTCCCGGAGTACGTTATCATATTGTACGCGGAACACTCGACACAGCAGGTGTCAATGATAGAAGGAGTAGTCGTTCCCGATACGGTGCAAAACGACCAAAGGCTTAATTATTATGCGTAGAAGAAGACCAGAGAAAAGAGAAATTTTACCCGATCCTGTATATAATAATCTTTCGGTTGCCAAATTTGTCAACTATGTGATGGAACGTGGAAAAAAAGGTGTTGCTGAAAAGATATTTTATGATTCTATGGATGTGATCAAAAAGAAAACTAAGATTGACGGTTTAAAAATATTTCAAGATGCTATCAAAAATGTTACACCGCTATTGGAAGTGAAATCAAAACGTATTGGCGGAGCCACGTATCAGGTGCCGATTGAAGTCCCAAAAAATAGACAATTTTATTTATCATCACATTGGATTATTAATGCAGCGGTAGGTCGTGGTGGGAAACCAATGGCTGAACGCCTGGCTACCGAACTGATCGCAGCTGCGAATAATGAAGGTGGTGCAATTAAGAAAAAAGATGATACACACCGTATGGCTGAAGCAAATAAAGCATTTGCACATTTTGGTAGACCCCGGCGATAATGAAAAGTATTTCCCTAGATAAAGTACGTAATATTGGTATAATGGCTCATATTGATGCTGGTAAGACCACGTTAACTGAGCGCATATTATTTTATACCGGACGTACACATAAAATAGGGGAAGTACACGAGGGTGGTGCCACAATGGATTGGATGGCTCAGGAAAAGGAAAGAGGCATCACAATAACTTCTGCGGCTACAACTTGTTCCTGGAATGACCATCGTATTAATATTATTGATACACCGGGTCATGTAGATTTTACAGTAGAAGTCGAGAGGTCGCTTAGGGTATTAGATGGTGCTGTAGCAGTGTTTTGTGCAGTTGGGGGAGTTGAACCACAAAGCGAAACAGTTTGGCGCCAAGCCGATAAATATAATGTTCCACGCATTGCTTTTGTAAATAAAATGGATCGCACCGGCAGTGATTTTTATCATGTGATAGATATGATGAAGGAAAGATTGGGTGCCAATCCGCTTCCGATGACTATTCCAATAGGTTCCGGTGATTTGTTTACAGGAATCATCGATCTATGCTCGATGCAAGCAATTTTGTATAATGAATTTTCATTAGGTGCTCGATTTGAGTATGGTGAAATTCCTAAAGATTTAAAAGAAGAGGCTGACAAATGGCGGCATCATCTTATTGAAGAAACTGCAGCTTATGATGAAAAATTGTTGGATAAATATGCAGCTAATGAAGACATTAAAGAGGATGAATTAAAAGTGGCAATCCGAAAGGGGTGTATAGACAATACATTTATTCCAACTTTTTGCGGTTCAGCTTTTAAAAATAAAGGCGTGCAAAGATTATTGGATGCTGTTGTTGATTTTTTACCCACTCCTTTAGATGTTGGTGAGGTATCTGGTTTGGATCCAAATGATACCGATATTGTCTTAAAACGTAAACCGGACGAAAAAGCACCCTTTAGTGCGTTAGTTTTTAAGATCATGACGGATCCATACGTAGGTCGTTTAACATATCTAAGGGTTTATTCAGGGAAACTAGAAAAAGGGTCATATATTTTTAATCCTAATACTGGAAAAAGGGAGAGGGTCAGCAGATTATTATTAATGCACGCTAATAAGCGTGAAGCTCTTGAATCTGTATCGGCTGGTGAAATTGTTGCTGTAGTTGGTCTTAAGGCTACTAATACCGGTCACACTATTTGTGATATTGATCATCCGATATTATTGGAATCAATGGACTTCCCGGAACCGGTTGTGGAAGTATCGGTTGAACCGGTCAGTAAAGCCGATCAAAAATCACTATCAGAAGCTTTAAGCAAATTAAGTGAGGAAGATCCTACCTTCAAGGTCTCGACAAATCAAGATACCGGTCAAACAATTATTGCCGGAATGGGTGAATTGCATTTAGAGATATTGGTTGATAGGTTGAAACGCGAATTTAACGTAAATGCCAATGTTGGTAAACCACAAGTTGCATATACTGAAGCTATAACAAAACGAGTTGAAAAAATTGATGTTAAATTTGCAAGACAGTCTGGTGGTCGTGGTCAATTTGGTCATGTTGTGATTAACGTGGAGCCAAATGAATCAGGAAAGGGTTATCGTTTTGAAAATAAAATAGTTGGGGGTGTTATACCGAGAGAATATATACCTGCTGTTGATGCAGGAATTCAAGAAGCAATAAGAAATGGTGTCATTGCCGGTTACCCAATTGAAGATTTACGTGTTGAACTTATAGATGGATCTTACCACGAAGTTGATTCATCGGAGATAGCATTCAGAATAGCCGGTTCAATGGCAATAAAAAAGGCATGTAATGCAGCAGGTCCGGTATTGATGGAGCCCATAATGTCTGTTGAAGTCGTTACGCCGGAAGAGTATTTGGGCGATGTAATGGGTGATATTAATTCACGTCGCGGAAAAATTGAAGGAATGGGACAGCGTAAGGATGCGCAAGTAATTAAAGGAAATGTACCGTTAAATAAAATGTTTGGATACGTTACAGACCTAAGATCAATTACTCAAGGTCGCGCTGTTTATCATATGGAATTTTCACATTATCAACAAGTTCCAAAAAATGTACAAACTGAAATAATTGAACATGTACATGGAACAAAATCCTAAATAAATAGGAGAGAGCAATGGCAAAGGCAAAATTTGAGCGTAATAAGCCGCATGTAAACATAGGAACGATAGGTCATGTAGATCATGGTAAGACAACATTGACAGCGGCCATAACGTTAGCGCAATCCGCGCAAGGGTTATCGGAGATAATGACTTTTGACGCAATAGACAACGCCCCTGAAGAAAGGGAACGTGGAATTACAATACAGACTGCACATGTAGAGTATGAGACGGTAAATCGTCATTATGCTCATGTAGACTGTCCGGGACATGCTGATTATATCAAGAATATGATCACAGGTGCCGCTCAGATGGATGGAGCCATATTGGTGGTAAGTGCCGCAGATGGTCCAATGCCACAGACAAGAGAGCACGTATTGTTAGCTCGCCAGGTCAATGTTCCAAGTATAGTAGTATTTATGAACAAGACCGATCAGGTTGATGATCCCGAGTTATTAGAATTAGTAGAGATGGAACTTAGAGATCTATTGAATGAGTATAAATTCCCCGGTGATGATACGCCGATCATTATGGGTAGTGCTTTAGCAGCATTGAATGATCCTACTAATCCGGAAGCTACCAAGTGTATAACAGAATTATTAGAGGCTTGTGATAGTTTTATACCTGAACCAAAGAGAGACGTTGATAAGCCGTTCTTGATGCCTGTGGAGGATGTATTTAGTATAACCGGTCGTGGAACAGTAGGAACCGGCAGAATTGAGCGTGGCATAGTAAGAGTTGGTGATGAGATAGAGATGATTGGAATGGGTTCACTGAAGAAGACTGTTTGTACTGGTGTAGAGATGTTCCGTAAGCTTCTAGATGAAGGTCGTGCAGGAGATAATGCCGGATTATTATTACGTGGAATAGATAAAGAAGAATTAAAGCGTGGAATGGTATTGGCTAAACCGGGCAGTATAACTCCCCATACCAAGTTCAAGGCCAATGTGTACGTATTGAAGAAAGAAGAGGGTGGACGTCACACACCATTTTTCAATGGTTATAGACCGCAGTTTTACTTCCGTACAACAGATGTAACGGGAGTAGGGACATTACCTGAAGGAACAGAGATGGTAATGCCTGGTGATAATGTAGAATTAAGTATAGAGTTGATAACACCGATAGCGATGGATAAAGAGTTGCGCTTTGCAATTAGAGAAGGTGGACATACGGTAGGTGCCGGTGTTGTTACTGAGATTATTGAGTAAATATAGGTGAATTTGTGTCAAAACAGACTATAAGAATAAGTTTAAAAGCGTACGATCACACTCTGTTAGATAAATCCACAGAGAAAATTGTTCGTACAGCAAAATCAACCGGTGCGATAATTTCGGGTCCGATACCACTACCAACCAAGAGAACCATTTATACTGTTTTACGTTCACCTTTTGTTGATAAAAAATCTCGTGAGCAGTTTCAAACAAAAGTCCATAAAAGACTGATTGATATAATTAATTCAACTCCCAAAACGGTAGAGTCGTTGATGAAATTAGATTTACCTGCTGGTGTAGATATTGAGATTAAGGTATAATGATGCGTGGATTAATCGGAAAGAAAGTAGGGATGACCCAAATTTATGATGAGCAGGGAATAATGACGCCGGTAACTGTAGTTGAAGCGGGACCTTGCGTTGTGACACAAATTAAAACTAAAGTGAATGATGGTTACGATGCTGTACAGGTAGGGTATGGAGATAGAAAGAAGAAACATCTAACAAAACCACTGGAAGGACATTTTGCGCGTGCAAAAGTCGATCCTAAACGTATGCTTGTTGAATTCGATATGTTGCCGGGGTTTGAATATAAATTGGGTCAGGAATTTACTGTTTCGTTATTTAAGACGGGTGAATATGTTGATGTAAGCGGTAAATCAAAAGGTCGTGGTTTCGCTGGTGTTATTAAAAGGCATAATTTTTCTACTCAGCCAAAAACTCATGGCACAAAGAATACATATCGGCATCCCGGCTCTATTGGACAAGCTTCCGATCCCGCTAGAGTATTTAAAGGTATGAAGATGGCTGGTCATTATGGAAATGCGAAAATAACTTTACCAAATGTTAAAATTGTACAAGTAAATAAAGAAAAAAACCAAATATTGCTTAAAGGACCAGTTCCAGGAGCAAATAACGGTATAGTTTATATCGTAAAATAATTATGGAATTACAAATATTAAATATTAATGGAGATAAGGGCGTAAAAATAAAAGTTGATAAAACTGTATTCGGGATAAAACCAAATGAATCAGTTGTACATCAAGCTGTTGTTGCTGAATTGTCCAATTTAAGACAAGGTACTCGCGCAGCAAAAAGTCGTGGAATGGTCACCGGAAGTCAAAAAAAGCCATTTCGTCAAAAGGGTCGAGGTATGGCACGCGCGGGTTCAAAGAAATCGCCTTTATGGCGTGGAGGAGGAGTAGTATTTCCGCCTACAGTTCATAAGCATATCAAATTAATGCCTAAAAAGATGAGACAGTTGGCGCGCCGTAGTGTTTTGTCAGATAAAGTAGCAAATGGAAAAGTATTTGTAATTGACGAATTCAATATCGGAAAACCAAAAACTAAGCTTTTTATCGATTTGATGAAAAGTTTAGGAATCGCAAATATAAAGGTAACCGTATTACCATCTGTGATTGATGAAAATTTGAATTTAGCTACGCAAAATATTCCAAATATTTTTGTTGTCAAGGCAACAGATGCCAGTACCTATGATTTATTGGACTCGGAAGTATTATTGTTTGATAAGGCTGGGTTGACATTATTAAATAAACAATTAGCACAGAAGAATTAGAATCATGGATCACCGAAAAATATTAATTCGTCCTTTATACACTGAAAAAATGAGCTTTCTTGAGGAAACACAGAGAAAGTATGCATTTCAAGTTGATGATTCTGCCAATAAAATTCAAATCAAACAAGCTATTGAAGAAAAATTTGATGTTCAAGTTGAAAAAGTTGCAACGATGAATCGTAAAGGAAAAGCCAAACAAATGTCAGTGAAGAGTGGTGGAAGGTCAATTCGCACCACAGGTTTCCAATCAAGTTGGAAACGAGCTGTAGTAACATTAAAGGAAGGTTTTACGATTGATCTACTCAAAGGAGAAGCACAGGTATAAATATGGGCATTAGAACATTAAAACCAGTTACTCCCGGAAGTAGGTTTGCAACTAGATCAGATTTTACTGAAATCACTTCAAGCACACCTGAGAAAAGTCTTACCTCTGCACTTCGTAAATCCGGCGGACGTAATAATGAGGGTCGTATAACAATGCGCCGTCGCGGAGGTGGCCATAAACGTAGATATCGTATTATTGATTTTAAAAGAAATAAATTTGATATTCCCTCGAAAGTTGCAACTATAGAGTATGATCCGAATAGATCTGCCTATATAGCTTTATTGCATTATGCTGATGGTGAAAAAAGATATATACTCGCGCCGGTGGGACTTAAAGTTGGAGATGAATTAATCTCTGGAGAGAATGTTGAGTTAAAAGTAGGAAATAGTCTAAGATTAAAAAACATTCCAGCTGGTATGATGGTTCATAATGTAGAAATGATACCAGGCAAGGGTGGACAAATTGTGCGAAGTGCAGGCGCAGTTGCTAGTATAATGGCACGAGATGATGGATTCGTTTCCTTAAAATTACCATCTGATGAGATACGATTAATTCCGGAACTATGTATGGCTACCTTAGGCCAAGTGGGAAATCGTACACATAACCAAATAGTTTCTGGAAAAGCTGGTAGGACAAGATGGCTTGGTCGAAGACCGAAAGTTCGTGGCGTTGCTATGAATCCGGTAGATCATCCTATGGGTGGTGGTGAAGGGAAATCATCAGGCGGGCGTCATCCGGTTTCACCGACAGGTGTGAAGTCAAAGGGATTTAAAACACGAAAAAAGAATAAGAAATCTAGCGAATATATTGTGAAGAGGAGAAAATAGTATGGCTCGTTCACTGAAAAAGGGTCCTTATGTTTCACCGAAATTGCTGAAAAAAGTTGATGCAATGAATGTATCAGGAAAGAAAAAGGTGATAAAAACATGGTCTCGTAGATCAGTTGTAACACCGGAGTTTGTCGGTCATACAATGGCTGTTCACAATGGAAATAAATTTATACCAATTTTTATCTATGAAAATATGGTTGGACATAAGCTTGGAGAATTCTCTCCAACAAGAATATTTAGGATGCATTCGGGAGACCGGAAGAAATAACAATGGAAGCTAAAGCAATATCTAAGTACATCAAGCAGTCGCCGCGTAAAATTCGCAAAACACTTAATAGTGTTAGGGATAAAAAGGTTGGTGTTGCTTTAAATATACTTCATTTCTCACCTGAAAAGGCAGCAGTCGTGATTGAAAAAACAATCCATTCCGCTGTAGCTAATTTGATGGCTAATGAAGATAAATCAAATATTAACCCTGAAGAATTATCGATTAAGGAAGCATTCGTGGATGGTGGACCTATTACCAAACGATTCCGTGCTGCATCTATGGGAAGAGCAGCATTGATAAGAAAACCATCAGCACATTTAACAGTGATAGTCACAGACGAGAAGAGTTAGGAGGAATTTTGGGGCAAAAAACACATCCGGTTGGATTTAGATTAATTGTTAACAAGGCATGGCATTCAAACTGGTTTGCCAGCAAAGGCGAATATGTCTCTAATTTGGCAGAAGATGTTCAAATAAGGAAATATTTAAAGCAGCGTTTACCTAATGCCGGTGTTGCAAAGATTGAAATTGCCCGTACATCAAAAGTTGTCACTGTCGCAATAAATACTGCCCGTCCTGGAATTGTGATTGGTCGAGGGGGAGAAGAAGTTGCTCGTTTGAAAAATGAAATTTCTCAATTATCTAGAAAAGATGTTCAAATTAATATAAAAGAAGTTAAACGACCTGAGTTGAATGCTGCTTTGGTTGGTTCAAACATAGCACATCAACTTATTAAGAAAATGTCTTATAGACGCGTGGTAAATAAGACAATACAATCAACACTGCGTATGGGTGCAGAAGGTATTAGAATAAATGTAGCTGGCAGATTGGGTGGTGCAGAAATCGCCAGAAGTGAAAAGTTTTTAGAAGGAAAAGTCCCGTTGCATACATTGCGCGCTGATATAGATTATGCTTTAACAGAAGCCAATACATCTTATGGTGTAATTGGAATAAAAGTTTGGATTTATAACGGAGAAGTTCGCGGTAAATAACATGTTAGAACCAAAAAAAATTAAGTTTAGAAGACATCACAGAGGACATCGCAGAGGAATGGCGATGCGTGGCAATTTTGTTGCATTTGGTACGTACGGTTTAAAGGCTATGGAACCGGGTTGGATTTCAGCACGTCAAATAGAATCTTCACGTATTACTATAGCCAGAATAACGAGAAAACTTGGTAGAATGTGGATTAGAGTATTCCCGGATAAACCGATAACACAAAAACCTGCGGAAACGAGAATGGGTAAAGGAAAAGGGGCTCCGGAGTATTGGGTTGCAAATGTAAAACCTGGCAAAATATTGTTTGAAATCGGTGGTGTTCCATTTGAAGAAGCTGAAAAAGCTTTCAAAAATGCAGGTCATAAATTACCTATTAAAACCAAAATAGTTACACGCAGAGAAATTTAGAAAAAATGAAAATTAGCGAATTAAACGAAATACAGAAACCTGAATTAGAGACTAAACTTCAGGATAATTTAGATGCTCTGCAAAATTTAAGGTTTCAAAAAGCCTTACAGCAATTATCCGATCCTCAGCAGGTTCGATATTTGCGTAGAGAAATAGCACAAATAAAAACAGTATTACGTGAATATGAAATTGGAATTAGAAAAGAATTAGCAGAGGATAAATAGTAATGACGGAACAAAGAAAAAGACAATCGCTGACCGGAGAAGTTGTTAGCACTAAAATGACTGATACTGCGGTTGTGAGGGTTACAAGAAATATCAAACATCCGTTATATAAAAAATATATAAAAATATACAAAAAACATTTTGCACATGTTGGAAGTGTCAAGCCTAATCTTGGTGATATAGTAAAAATTTCATCTGTTAGACCAATAAGCAAGAAAAAACATTGGCAAGTTAGTGAAATAATTCGCGAAGCAAAAATAATTGGATAATTAGAAGTGATTCAGCAAGAAAGCAGATTAAAAGTAGCAGACAATACAGGAGCAAAAGAAGTTCTCTGTATCAAAGTATTAGGTGGTTCTGGTAGAAGATACGCCTCAATTGGCGATATCATTGTTGTTACTGTAAAAAGTGCTATTCCTAACGGTATGGTCAAGAAAAGCGAAGTTACACGTGCAGTAGTTGTCAGAACTAGGAAAGAGATTCGCCGCAAAGATGGATCATATATTCGTTTTGATGATAATGCTGCAGTCCTTTTAACTGCTCAGGGTGACCCAAGAGGTACACGCATTTTTGGACCTGTAGCCCGCGAATTACGAGAAGTTGGATATATGAAAATTATTTCGATGGCGCCGGAGGTTCTATGAGAAATATAAGAATTGGAATGCAAGTCAAAGTAATTAGTGGCAACCATAAGGGTGAGTCGGGCAAGGTATTAGCTGTTATGCCTAAGACAAACCGTATAATTGTACAGGGTGTCAATTTTATTAAAAAAGCTACTCGTCCTACACAAGAAAATCCAAGTGGTGGTTTTAGTGAGAAAGAGGCATCAATTCATATTTCTAATGTTATGGTAGTCCAGAGTGGAAAAACATCGCGTATTGGGTATAAAAAATTAGAAACCGGAAAAAAAGTAAGAGTTACTAAAACTACCGGTCAGGAAATAGAGATTTAATTATGGTAGATGATAAAACAGTAAAAGTAAAAACTGTTAAAGTAGAAAAACCGGAAAAGGCTGCAGTAAAGAAGACTGTTGCCAAAAAACCGGAAAAGGCTACAGTAAAGAAGACTGTTGCCAAAAAACCGAACATTAAAACTGCTGCTAAAACTCCAGCTAAGGACATATCAGCAGAAAATACTGCAAAAACAGATTCTAAAGTTCAAGATAAACAAACTGAAACTGCTAAAAAACCTATTGCAAGGGAAGAATCTAAAAAAGATAAGTATCAGCCTAATTATAGTCAATTATATAATTCAAAGGTTATACCAAATCTGATGAAAAAATTTAATTATTCAAGTGTGATGGAAGTACCAAAAATAACGAAAATTACTTTAAATATGGGTATTGGTGATGCCAAGCTTAATGCAAAAGCTTTAGATAGCGCAGTAAATGAATTAACACTCATAGCTGGTCAAAAAGCAGTTGTAACATTAGCAAAGAAAGATGTATCTAATTTTAAAATTAGAAAGGGTTTTCCCGTTGGTTGTACAGTAAATATTCGAGGCAATCGAATGTATGAATTTTTTGAGCGATTAAATTCTGTTGCATTACCAAGAACGCGCGATTTTACAGGTTTGTCGTTTAAATCATTCGATAGGCGTGGTAATTATAATTTTGGTATTAAAGAACAATTAATATTTACAGAAATAGATTATGATAAAATAGATGCAATTAGAGGTTTAGATATCGCAATTGCAACAAGTGCAAAAACCGATGAAGAAGCATATGCATTATTAAAGGAATTTGGATTTCCACTTAGGAATAAGCCAATTAAAAAAAATGAATCGGTAGAGGCGGCATAATGGCAAAAAAATCATTAGTAATTAAAGCTAGAAATAAAGCGAAGTTTTCTTCGCGTAGTTATAGTCGTTGTTCCAATTGCGGTCGTCCGCATGGATATTTGAGAAAATTTGGTATATGCCGAATTTGTTTTAGAGAAATGGCATTAAGAGGAGAAATCCCTGGTGTTACGAAAGCCAGTTGGTAAAAGGAGATTATGATAAATGTCAATGACTGATCCAATTGCTGATTTATTGACTAGAGTCAGAAATGCCCTAGCGTCTGAAAAACGCTGGGTAGATGTACCATCTTCACAAATGAAGAAAAGAATAATTTACGTCCTTAAAGAAGAAAGTTATATTGAGGATTTCATTTTTATAAAAGATGGGAATAAAGAGACAATACGAATTTTCCTAAAATATGATTATAATGGAAAACCAGTTATTGATGGTATAGTTCGAATTAGTAAGCCCGGATGCAGAATTTATATTGATTCTAATCAAATCCCGCGTGTTTTAGACGGTTTGGGTATCGCAATATTGTCTACATCGAAAGGTATTATTTCAAACAAAACAGCCAATAATTTAAAAGTTGGCGGTGAACATATTTGTAATGTGTGGTAATTAGTTATGTCAAGAATTGGTAAAAATCCGATAAATATTCCCGAGGGCATAACCCTCGAAATAGATAAAAAGCTAGTGCGAATAAAAAATCAAAAGGATGTTTTGGAAGTTAATTTATTTCAAGATATTAAAATATCTCAAATGGATAATAACATATTAGTTGAAAGGTCATCTGAAGATCGCAAAGTACGCGCGATGCACGGCACTGTGAGGCAATTAATCGCCTCTGCGGTTACAGGTTTATCTGATGGATTCACAAAAGAATTAGAGTTAATTGGAGTTGGATATCAGGCAAATATGTTAGATTCTCGCTTGGTATTACAACTGGGTTATTCGCATGATATTATATTTGAACCACCTGAAGGCATTACTATTACTGCAAATAAAAATCTTATAACAGTAACAGGGTTTGATAAACAATTAGTTGGTGCAGTATCAGCAAAAGTAAGATCTTTTAGAAAACCTGAGCCGTATAAAGGAAAGGGTATCCGATATAAGGGAGA
Source organism: Fidelibacterota bacterium (assembly GCA_042577295.1). Classification (GTDB taxonomy): domain Bacteria; phylum Fidelibacterota; class Marinisomatia; order Marinisomatales; family JAHJCW01; genus JAHJCW01. Next base: position 26,367 of record JBHPEE010000016.1, read on the forward strand.
ACATGTGCGTCGTAAACAGGGAAAAACCGTAGGTGGTGTTGGGTAAAAATAATGAGTAAGTTAAGAAAAAAAGTAGCTCGTTTTGAGCGACGTAGGAATCGCAGTAAATCGTTATATAAAACCGCGAGTAATCGTCTTCGGTTATGTGTATATCGTAGTAATAAAAATATTGAAGCACAAATTATTGATGATACAAAAGGTGTTACAATTGCATCTGCTTCTACTGTTGATAAAGTAATAAAAACAAAAATAATAAATACTCTATCAAAAACAGAACAGAGTAAACTTGTTGGTAAAACATTAGCAGAACGCGCAATAAAGAAAAAAATTAAATTGGTAGTATTTGACAGGAATGGTTTCAGCTATCAAGGTAGAGTTAAAGCTTTAGCAGAAGCAGCTCGTGAAGGCGGGCTTTCATTTTAATATTGGAGAATTATTTTGGCAATTATCAATCCATCTGAATTAGACCTTAAAGAAGAATCAGTTGTAAAAATCAAGCGAATATCTAAAGTGACTTCTCGTGGACGACGTTTTCGGTTTTCTGCAGTAGTTGTCGTAGGTGACGGAAAAGGTCATGTTGGTGTTGGTCGCGGAAAAGCAAATGAGGTGCTTGCATCGATTACAAAAGCGAAAGAGGATGCTAAACAAAATATCTTTAAAGCATCCATAATAAACGGTACTATTCCTCATAAAATTATCAAAAAATATGGAGCTAGTAGTGTTATGTTAAAGCCTGCGTCTCCTGGTACAGGAATTATAGCCGGTGGTGCTGTAAGAGCTGTAATGGAACAAGTAGGCGTTTCGAATATATTAACAAAAGTATTAGGGTCTAATAATTCGTTAAATATTGTAAAAGCAACAATTGGTGCACTTCAAGATATGCAAGATGCAGTAAAAGTTGCTAATAAACGTGGAATAACAATTAATCAGGTTTTTAATTAATCATGGCAAAAGCAGGAAAAAATAAGATAATAAGAATTACTCAGATTCGTAGTCGTATTGGCTATAAGCAAAAAGCTAAAAAAACTTTGGATGCTTTAGGATTACGAAAAATGAACAAAACAGTTGAAAAAGTTGATACTCCTGCTATTAGAGGTATGATAAAAAAAATTGATTATTTGCTTAAAGTTGAGGAAATCTAATGAAGTTGGATGAGTTAAAACCGGTCAAAGGATCTACTAAGGATACTAAAAGATTAGGGAGAGGTCCCGGTACTGGTTGGGGAAAAACTGCCGGTAGGGGTAATAAGGGAGCTGGCCAAAGAAGTGGTAATAAAAGCCGTGCTTGGTTTGAGGGTGGACAGATGCCGCTTCTCAGACGACTGCCAAAAAGGGGTTTCTCAAATTATGGATTCAGAAAGGAATTTCAAATTGTTAACCTATCAACATTAGAATTATTAGATATAAATAAAATAGACGCAACTATTTTAGCTGAGAATGGTGTTATTAAATCAGCTTATCAACCGCTAAAAATTTTAGGTGATGGCGATATATCCAAACCTATTGAAGTATCAGCAAATTCATTTAGTAAAACTGCTATAGAAAAAATTGAAAAAGCTGGTGGTAAGGCAATAACTCAGTGATTGATCGATTTAAAAATATATTTTTAATTCCTGAATTAAGAACAAGAATTCTCTTTACGTTGGGAATTTTAGTGGTAGTACGTACCGGAGTTCATATACCAATTCCAGGTGTGAATGGTGAAGCTCTCAGTGCTGCCATGAAGAACTATCAAAATACATTATTCGGCTTATATGATCTTTTTGCAGGAGGTGCGTTTCAAAAAGCATCATTATTTGCATTAGGTATTATGCCATATATTTCTGCGTCAATTATATTGCAATTGATGGGGTCTGTTGTTCCTTATTTCCAGAGACTTCAAAAAGAAGGCGAAGAAGGTAGAAAAAAATTAACACAGTTAACTCGTTATGCAACTGTATTTATTGCAGCTCTGCAAGCATTTAGCGTAGCAATCTTATTAGAAAGTATGACTGCTAATCTTGGTGGAAATGTTGTAGCTGTAATACCAAACCCCGGAATACTATTTACATTTACTACTATCGTAGCTGTTGTTACCGGTGTTATGTTATTGATGTGGTTAGGTGAACGTATTACTGAAAGAGGTATTGGTAATGGTATTTCGCTTATAATTATGATTGGAATAATTTCACGTTTACCTAGCGTTGTATTAACTGAGTTTGCATTAATTCAAGAAGGTATGAGAGGTTTACTTGGTGAAGTTATACTATTAGGATTAATGTTTGTTATAGTTGCATTTGTTGTACTATTGACACAAGGTACACGAAAAATACCTGTGCAATATGCAAAAAGAGTAGTAGGACGTAAAGTTTATGGTGGTCAAAGTACTCATATACCGTTAAGGGTAAATACTGCCGGTGTTATGCCGATAATATTTGCTCAAGCGATAATGTTTATTCCAAGTACAATTGGTAGTTTTTTCCCAAGCAGTGAATTTGTTCAGGGAATCATGAGATGGTTCTCATTAGATCATCCTTTTTATTGGTTAGTGTTTGGAGCGATGATTGTATTTTTCACATATTTTTATACTGCAATGGCATTTGATCCAGTGCAGGTATCCACCACTATTAAGCAGCAGGGTGGTTTTATTCCAGGAGTTAGGCCTGGAAAAAGAACAGCAGAATATATTGATAATATTCTAACACGCGTTACATTGCCGGGTTCATTCTTTTTAGCGTTTATTGCAATATTTCCATATATTTTAATGAAAACGATGGATATTAGATATGATTTAGCATCCTTTT
>JBHPEE010000017.1:0-28967 GCA_042577295.1 Fidelibacterota bacterium
TGCCGATGGAAAGAATTCCGGAATTTGCGAAATAGTAATCAATGGTAAGAAAGTAAACTTGGGCATACAAATTTGTGAAGATTTGTGGGATAGGGAATACGATATTAAAGTGTCAAAATTGCAAAAAGAATATGGCGCTGATTTAATTATTAATATTTCCGCTTCGCCATATCATGAAGGGAGGATGATTGAACGTCAAGAGTTGATCAAAGAAAAAATAAAGGATATTAAAATACCATTTCTTTACTGCAACTTAATTGGTGGACAAGATGAGCTGATTTTTGATGGAGAGTCGCTTGCCTATAATGCTAATTGCGAACAAATAGCTCAAGGCAAAGTATTTGAAGAAGATTTAGTAATCGTAGATTTTGAAACAACCTCTAAAAAAGAATATCCGATATTACCAAACGATGATAAATTATACAATGCACTTTGCTTGGGCGTTAGAGATTATTTCAAGAAAACAGGACATTCCGAAGCTTTAATTGGTTTGAGTGGTGGAATTGATTCATCTATAGTAGCATGTATAGCAGCTGACGCATTAGGTGCAGATAAAGTCCATGGTGTTTCTTTGCCATCACATTTTTCGAGCGATCATAGTAAGTATGATGCAAAAATACTAGCAGATAATTTGAAAATAAATTTTGACACGATAGCAATTCAAAGTGTTGTGAATTCCCTTGAAACATTGCTTAAACCACATTTCGAGGGAACTATACGAAATGTTGCAGAGGAAAATATTCAAGCCCGCACGCGCGGAAATATACTGATGGCGCTTTCCAATAAATTTGGATGGATGGTACTCTCAACCGGTAATAAAACTGAAATTGCGTTAGGTTATTGCACATTATACGGTGATATGAGTGGTGGTTTATCCGTTATCTCAGATCTTTCTAAAGTTGATGTTTACCGAATTTCGCATTGGATCAATGAAGTCGCCGGATATGATCGGATTCCGCAATCTACCATTGAAAAAGAACCATCAGCCGAATTATCTGAAGATCAAGTTGATCCATTCGATTATGATATTGTAAGTCCATTGGTTGATGCAATTATTGAAGAACGAAAAAGTCCAAAGGAATTAATAGATAATGGTGCAGACAAAAAATTGGTTATGAAATTATATCGATTAATTCGTATAAATGAATTTAAACGACGGCAAGCTGCCCCCGGTCTGCGTGTAAGTCAAAAGGCTTTTGGTGTTGGCAACAATATTTTATCATAAGTATAAACAATTTTCCTATCTTGGCATAATGCTGCACTGTTATACAATCGGCCATTTTCCTTTCGTACAAATCCGATTATCACTGGAATTGTACTTTTTGAGGCAATTTCTTTTAATACAATAAGATTATCATCAACAAATCCATTTTCAAGTAATAGATCTTGGGGAGGATAACCCGTTATAGTTAATTCCGGAAATACGACAATATCTGCATTTAAATTAATAGAGTTAGAGTAGTATCTTAATATTTTATCTTTATTGAAATCAAGATCACCAACAGTAGTATTTATCTGACAAAGTGCAATTTTCATATTCTATCTTATAATTTTAAATGAATTAAATTTATTTTCAAACGGTTGCCAACTTACCTTAACATCATCAACTTGTGATAAAAGAGAACCAATTTTTATTTGTTCAATTAGTTTATTAATAATTTCTTTTTCACCTTCAATAGCCGCCACAACAGTTCCATCAGGGTTATTTTTAACCCACCCATTAAGATTCTGAATATTGGCATTCTTCTTAACAAAATCACGAAACCATACACCCTGAACTTTACCTGTTACTAATATTTCAGCAAATTTCATTTTGGTTAAATTTATATTGTATATAGCACATCTAATTCTATAGAAGTATGCTCTTTACTTCTGATAGTAGTGTATCTACATTAGGAACAGATGTTACACCTGGTATATCCCAAGTCTTGTATCCAATAATCGGAATTTTTAACTGTAACGCATATGCAATTTCGCTAAGAGTTCCATGATTTCCTGATATTGCAATAGCAATATCAGCGTTAAGTGGCAACAAAGCATTTCTTGTAATTCCCATATTAGTTAAAATCGGAATTGTAAGATATTTATTACCTTCCTTAGTATTATCACCTTTTAATATTCCAATACTTGTACCACCACCTAAGCTTACACCCTTACAAATCGCTTCCATAACACCTTCTCCACCACCACAAAATACTAGATAGTTTTCTTTAGCTAATATTTTACCTATCTGCACTGTATCATTATAAACATCTTCATTAATGTCTCTGCCGCCAAAAACAGCGATTCTAGCTGCGTAATCCATTATGGCTCCAATCTTGACATTGTACGTGGAAACGGAATTGTTTCACGAATGTGCTTAATACCGCAAATCCATGTAACAGTTCTTTCTAGACCAAGTCCAAATCCGGAATGTGGAACACTTCCATATTTTCGTAGATCCAAAAACCATTTAAACGGTTTTATTGGAAGATTGTGTTCTTTAATGCGTTTTAATAAAGTATCATAATCATCTTCACGCTGACCACCACCGATAATTTCTCCGTAACCTTCCGGTGCTAACACGTCCATACCAAGAGCCAGATCATTATTATCTGCATCTCGTTTCATGTAAAATGCCTTAATGTCAGCCGGCCAACGGTGTACTATAACCGGTCTATCAAACTGTTCAGCGATAACGGTTTCATCGGTTCCACCGAAATCACTCCCATATTCAAAATCAACACCATTTTCCTTTAGTAATTTAGCAGCTTCGTCATAAGTTAAACGAGGAAACGGAGCTTTGATTTTTTCTAATTTTGAAATATCCCTTTCAAGTAAATTTAATTCTTCTTTACAATTTTTGAGGCACTGCTCAACAATATAAACAAGTAATTTTTCCACCCATTCCATATTTTCCTCGAGATCGCAATATGCCATTTCCGGTTCGAGCATCCAAAATTCTGTTAAATGTCTACGTGTTTTTGATTTTTCTGCACGAAATGTTGGCCCAAAAACGTAAACCCTATTGAAGGCCATCGCCCCAGCTTCACCATATAATTGTCCGGTTTGAGATAAATAAGCAGTACGATCATAATAATCTACATTGAACAAACTTGTGGTACCTTCAGCAGCGTTGGCGGTTAGCATTGGAGAATCGAAAAGTACAAAATCATTATTGTCAAAAAAGTCTCTAGACGCTTTAACAATTTGGTGCCGTACTTTTAAAATTGCATGTTGCTTTGCTGAACGTATCCACAAATGCCTATTATCCATTAAGAAAGCTGTACCATGTTCTTTCGGAGAAATGGGATATTCTTCTGCTATTTGATGTATTCGGATAGATTTTACACCAAGTTCAACGCCTCCAATAGCTCGTTTATCTATGCGTACAACTCCCGTCACCGTCACTGAAGATTCTTGGGTTAATAATTCTTCTTTATTAAATGTATCTTCATCAACATCATTTTTCACTACAACGCATTGCATCATTCCGGTACCATCGCGTAAAATTAAGAACCATATTTTTCCAATTGAACGAATATTATAAACCCAACCACTTAATGTGACATCTTTCCCATCGTGTTTTTTTAAATCCTTTATAAATATTTTTTTCATACCCTTTATCATCTCTATGATTATTCTACCAAGATGTTAATATATTATTAACTATATCCTCGGCGATTTTTGTTATAGCAATTTTTATGGCAAATGAGCGCGGTTCACCGAATTCATCATCATCTTCTTCATCAATTTTACCATCCCCATCGTTATCAATACCATCAGTGTTTGTATCACCGGATAAACCATATGCACCCCAACCTGAATATCTCTTTTTGAGTAATTCAACATCATTCTCCACTTCAAACCACGTAATTTCCATAGTTATATTAATTCGGTATTCCGAAACAGCTTCTTCACTGTTAAAAGTGTACGGTGCATCATCTAAACTTATTATCGTACCGCGTAAGATTGAATCCGCATTACCTTCAGCAACAATACGTAATATATTCTCTTCATTAAACACTTCAATAATATTGTCAGTAATATTTTCAGCAATACCAAATTCAGCAGTTTGATTATTTACTAAGGGTATTGCTATACTCTTAATATTCGGGGGGATTGAACCCGCCATCGAATAATAACCACATCCTGTAAATATTAAAAAAGTTAAAAAGATAACTACTAGGATTGTTCTTTTCAAATTATTTCCTTTTAATTTTGGGTTCTAATCCAAATTCAGTAATTTTTCGATATAATGTCCGTTCACTCATACCAAGCGCCTGAGCCGCTGCTCGTCTATTATTATTAAAATATTTAAGAGTTCTTTCAATCGCCTCTTTATTTATTTCCTCGAGCTTAAATTCGCCAATTGCATCCGATTTAATTAATTTATTTGTATGATTAATTTTCATATCATCATGGTCCCTAAGATGCGGTAAATATTTAATATTGTTTTTGTTAAATTGCATCTCTGAATTCATCATTCCTTTAATATCTTCAACATCTTGTCTCAATAATAATAATTGTCTTAATATTAATTCTCGCTCTGCTCTCTCAGGCGATCGATCTAAAATAACCGGTAATTTCCGATTAAACTCAGTCAGTGGTAAAACGGGCTCCAAATGATATTCGATCATTTCTTGAGTTATTCGTTCCCCTTTTTCCAAAACTATTATTTTTTCCACAAAATTTTTCAATTCTCTAATATTGCCCGGCCAATCATATTGTTTCATTAACCGGATTGATTCAGGCATGAATCCGCGATAATTAATATCATTATTTCGTGTAAATTCTAAAGCAAATCGTTCAACAAGAAATGATAAATCTTCTATCCGATGGCGAAGAGTAGGAACATTAATTGTTACGGTTTTTAATCGATAATACAAATCTTGGCGGAACTCACCTCTTTTTACTATATCACCTAAATCTTTATTTGTAGCCGCGATCACTCTCACATCTGAATAGAGAGTTTTCGAATCACCGACCTTCATGAATTCACCGGATTCTAAAACTCTTAATAATTTTACTTGAGTTTCAAGTGGAGTTTCACCTATTTCATCAAGAAATATTGTACCCTTATTTGCGGATTCAAAATATCCTTTTCTATCGCTTTCTGCTCCCGTGTAGGCACCTTTTTTATGCCCGAATAACTCACTTTCAATAATCCCCTCAGGAATTGCACCGCAATTGACGGTAACCAATTCCATATTTGCTCGTCTACTGACCGAATGCAATGCTTTTGCTACCATTTCTTTGCCAACACCAGATTCACCGGTAATTAAGACAGAGATGTCAATTGGGCCCACTTGGGCAATCATTTCTATTACTTCCTTGATTGCTTCGGAATTACCAATAATTCCTGACTGTTTTTGTAATCGATCTATATCTATCATATTTTTCTATTTATATATGTTCCACATTGTGGAAAGAATTGTTTCTAAATTAGAATACTTTGCTTTCCAATTAAGTATCTTATTTGCTTTAGCAAAACTTGCTACAACCGTATCCGGATCGCCATAGCGACGACCGACAATTTGATATGGGATATCTTTTCCGGTTATTTCTTTTGCTTTAGTGATTGCTTCTAAAACCGAATATCCTCTTTCTGTTGATAAATTCACAATTAAGTTTTTCTTTTTATCATTAAGATAGTTTAACGCTAATACATGAGCCGTTGCCAAATCATTTACATGAATATAATCTCTAACACCCGTACCATCTATCGTATCGTAATCATTACCATAAACTTGGACTTTATTTCGCATACCACATGCTGTTTCCATAATAATCGGTAATAAATTATTTGGATTTTTCTCCTTGCCCCTAATACGACCTTGCATGTCGTAACCGGCTGCATTAAAATATCGTAAAACTGCATAATTCAATCCTTTTAATTGACTGTACCATCTCAGATTATCTTCAACAAATACTTTTGTGTATCCGTAATAATTCGCAGGATTAATTGGATGTTTTTCATCTATTGGTAGACAACTCGGGGATCCATAAACAGCAGCAGTTGATGAAAATACAAAATTCTTGATACTTGCGTCAGCAACGGCATTCAATAGATTCATCGAACCAACAATATTGTTCACGGCATATTTTTCCGGTTTTTCCATTGATTCACGGGCTGCTTTCCAAGCCGCTAGATGAATAACTGCATCAAATCCTATATCATTTAAAGTTTTGTTTAATTGTTGATTATCTAAGGTAGATCCAAGAATAAATTTCGCCCTTTTGTCAATATTCTCTTCTCTTCCAAGCGAAAGATCATCAAAAATAGTTACTTCATGACCCGCATCGCATAATTCATAGACTATGTGTGATCCAATATATCCAGCTCCTCCTGTTACAAATATTTTCATTTATAATTCCATAAATTCTAATGTTTTCTACAAAATTTTCTTATTGAATTTAGTACCAACTTCTTTTTCTAACTTAGCAATTTCATCTCTCAAGGAGGCTGCTTGTTCAAAATCTAAATTTTCAGCAGCATCTAACATTTCTCTACGCATCATTTCTAATGCAGCTTGCTTGTCCATTAAATCAAAATCGCTACCGCGTCGTTTAGACTTATATTCAAATTCTCCAGTTTTATACGCATCAGCGACGGCGGTTGTTTGCATTACATCTTTCATTGATTTATAAATTGATTTTGGAGTAATCTGATGCAGTTTATTGTATTCTAGTTGTATTGTTTGTCGTCTTGCTGTTTCATCAATCAGATATTTCATTGCTTCCGTAACTTTATCACCATATAAAATTACCTTACCCTCAATATTACGCGATGCTCTTCCAGCAACCTGCATTAATGAGCTCTTAGATCGTAAAAATCCTTGCTTATCAGCGTCTAATACCGCTACAAGCGATACCTCCGGCAAATCTAAGCCTTCCCTTAACAGATTGATACCAACAAGCACGTCAAATTCACCTAAACGTAGATCACGTAAAATTTTTACGCGTTCAATAGATTTGACCTCGGAATGTAAATATTTTACTCTAAGATTCATGCCACGCAAGTACTCAGTTAAGTCCTCTGACATACGTTTTGTTAATGTTGTAATTAGAGTGCGTTCCTGCTTGCTAACTCGCGTACGTATTTCTCCAATTAGATTATCTATTTGCCCTTCGGTTCCTCTAACTTCAACATCAGAATCAATTAGTCCAGTGGGTCGAATTATTTGTTCAACTATTACACCCTTGCTAAGTTCTAATTCAGTATCAGCGGGTGTAGCAGAAGCATATATTATCTGATTTTGTAATGGTAAAAATTCATCAATTTTAAGTGGTCTATTATCTAATGCACTTGGTAATCTAAATCCATAATCTACGAGGACTTCCTTACGTTTTCTGTCTCCATTATACATTCCTCTAATTTGTGGCAATGATACATGTGATTCATCCAATATTGTAATAAAATTCTTTGGGAAAAAGTCGATTAACGTCCACGGTCTTTCTCCCGGTTTTCGATTGGCAAAATAACGTGAGTAATTTTCAATACCAGAACAATATCCCACTTCGCGCATCATTTCTAAATCAAAATTAGTTCGTTGTTCTATTCTTTGAGCTTCAAGTAATTTTTCTTGAGATTGCAGTTCTTTCACTCTATCGGTTAATTCAATTTTAATTTCATCAATTGCTTTTAAAACCGTATCTCTTTCAGTTACAAAATGTTTAGCAGGGAAAATTGCAGTTGATGCCAATTCATTTACAATTTCACCTGTAATATAATCAAATGATGAAATACTTTCTATTTCCGAACCAAATAATTCAATACGTATGCAATAATCTGTATAAGCTGGGAAAAGTTCGATAACGTCTCCCCTAACGCGAAAATTTCCACGCTCCAAAACCATATCATTTCTAACATAATAGATATTGATTAGTTGTGACAATAGTGAACGTCTCTCAATTGTTTCACCTTGGTTCAATTTGATCACATTATTTTTATAATCGCTTGGTGATCCGATACCATATATGCATGAAACTGAGCTAACAACTATAACATCTTTTCGTTCAATTAAAGAGCTTGTGGCCTTTAATCGTAACTTGTCGATTTCATCGTTCATCGAAAAATCTTTTTCGATGAATGTATCAGTTACAGGCAAATACGCTTCCGGCTGATAGTAGTCGTAGTAACTTATAAAATATTCAACTGAGTTATTGGGAAAAAGTGTTTTGAATTCTCCAAACAATTGAGCAGCTAAAGTCTTATTATGGGATATAATTAAAGTAGGCCTTTGTACTTCTTCAATAACTTTGGCAATTGTAAAGGTTTTACCCGAACCAGTAACACCTAGCAGGGTTTGATGCTTATCTCCATGTTTTAATCCTGCAACTAATTCTTTTATTGCAGTCGGCTGATCACCGCTAGGTTCATAATCTGATTGTACTTTAAACTCTGCCATAATGTCTAAAGTTACGTCGATAACTCTATTATGGTCAATGGCAGAGGAGAAGTAAATACTTAGTTAATTAAGATAATAATTTAGATTTTAAATCATCAAATTGAATCGGTACTACGCCGACTTGTGCACAAACAATACTTGCAGCAATATTGGCGATATTAGCTGCTTCAAATGCACTTGCCCCGCATAAATCAGCCAATGAAAATGTAGATATTACGGTGTCTCCCGCTCCTGACACATCATGAACATTGTGAGTTTCGGTTGGTATAGAATGATTACCTTTTTTAGTAAATATCGTAGCGTCGTCTGAACCTTTTGTAACCAATAGAATATCAACATTTAACGTTTCCCTCATTTGAGTACCATGTTTGAGAAAATTATCTTTTTGGTACTCATTTCCTACTGCTTTTTTAAACTCTTGAACATTTGGTTTGAAAAAATGCACATTTTTGTATTCATAGAAATTATCCCATTTGGGGTCAACAAATACAGGTATTGATAATTTACTTGTAATATTAATAATGAAATTGATTATGTCAATTGAAAATAATCCTTTATTGTAATCAGCTAAAATCACGCCATCGTATTTTTTTAAATTATGTTCAAATGATTCCAAAATGTTCGGTAAAACTATTTTAAAATCAGTAAAATTATTTTCCTGATCAATTCTTACGACTTGTTGATCCTGTGCAATTACTCTAGTTTTAATAGGAGTTTGATAATTATCTAATACAATAATTGGAGAGACATCAATTTTTACATTTTCTAGATGACTCAACAATGTATCTCCATTTGCATCCTTACCTATTACACCTAATACCGACACCTTACTACCCAATTTGGCTAAATTTAGTGCAACATTACCGGCTCCTCCCGGATTAAAATTAGTCTGCTGTACATCCACAATAGGTACGGGCGCTTCAGGAGAAATCCGCTCAGTTTTACCCCAAAAATAAGCATCTAACATTAAGTCACCGATTACTAAAATATGCTTTTGCGAAAAACCCTTTAGTATCTCCTCCAATCGATTATTTTGAGTTTTCATTTTGGTTCAATTATTTTGTCAGACGGTTTACCGAAAACAAGCATACAAATAATATATAATACAATTCCTATCCCGGCACTTAAAAGTGAGCCTAAAACCCAAATCAATCTGATAATAGTAGAATCAATATTAATCGACTCTGCAATACCGCCACAAACGCCTCCAAGTTTTTTATCGGTTTCCGATAAACGTAGTTCTGAGATTTGTAATTTATCAATTGATACTGCCTTATCATCTATGCGATTTAGCATGACATAAATTCCGAATCCAATTAAACCAATTGCAAATAGGATGTTGAACCAATTACCACCTATGGCATGCCACATCATACCTACCACAGGTCGATTTTGGAAAAATAATATTAATCCAACAATTATTATGACAACACCCCACAATACTAGCTTCTCATCGTAATTGTCGTTAGTATTAATCTTTTTGTCTTTTGAATTAATATTTTCTGAAATAAGTATGACTGAAAATATATAGGCCAAAATTCCCATTCCACCAAATATTGTGAAAAAAATCCACAGTAAACGGACAATTGTAGGATCAATTCCAAAGAATTCTGCAAAACCTCCACATACACCTGCTATAATTCTATCTTCCTGTGAACGATATATTCTTTTCATAATACTTTCCTTTGTAATGCCAATAAATGAACTTCTACGCTTTCCGCTAATGCTTGTAAATTATAGCCACCCTCTAAAGATGATATAATTTTACCATCACACGCCTCACCGGCTAATTTACTAATCGTTTTTGATATTTTATAATAACCTTCTGTAGTTAATCTCAATCCTCCAATCGGGTCATCCATATGTGCGTCGAAACCTGCTGAAATTATAATAAAATCCGGATTAAACTTTAATATTTTATCTGACAAGGAATTATCGAAAATATCGATGAATTCATCGTCACCGACTCCATAATTTAACGGATAATTAATAGTAGTTCCCTTTCCGTCTCCAATGCCTATTTCATCGTCAGCGCCGGTACCGGGATAAAACGGATATTGATGCAAACTTGCATACATAACAGTCGGGTCCGATTCAAATATATGCTGTGTTCCATTACCATGATGTACGTCAAAATCGATAATAGTGACTTTTTCAACTTCGTAATTTTGTTGTGCATATCTTGCTGCAATTGCAACGTTATTGAATAAACAGAATCCCATAGCCATCCCTTTTTCAGCATGATGACCCGGTGGACGAAGTAATGCCATTGCGTTGTTGGCTCTTCCTGTAAACACTCTATCAACTGCTTCCGTGATTCCTCCAACTGCTAGCAACGCCGTATCGTAAGAATTTTTCGAGATGGGGTTATCTGCCGTATCAACTAGTGGTGCACCGAGTTCGCATGCTTCCCTAACTCTTGTAATGTATTCATCTTCATGGACTAATTTGCATAAATTATTATCTTTTCTAACTGGTTCAACAATATCCAAAACATTGATTAATCCTGTAGATTCCAAATGATTAATTATCGCATCAAGCCGCTCTGGCGCTTCAGGAAATCCAGGACCCGTTATATGATCTTTATATTTCTCGGAGGTAATTAGGCTAGTTTTCATATTTATCTTCTAATTGATCGTGTCCGCTTAAATGTTTTTGTTACTCCGGAACGAATTTTTGAAACATGACCATTATCCATATAAATTATTACTGAAGCAAATTTTTTGATGATATGATCAGTTGGTGAAGCTAGAATTATTGTAGTCCCTAAATCTCTGTTCATTTTCAGTATTCTATTACGAAATTCGGATTCCATTTCATAATCTATTAAAGTTCCGTAATCATCAATCATTAATACTCGTGGGTCACCCTCAACTGCTAAAATACAATTAATCCATGATTTTTCTCCAGGCGATAAAGAATTTAATGGGACAGTCCATAATTTTTCTTTATTGCCCGTTGAAAAATACTTTGATTTAATATTATCAATTTTTTTTGGATAATATTTTCTGGCAATTCGACTAATGGATGAATTTTGTTGAAGCAAGTCTGAATTTGCGAAATATAGATCGGGATACTTTTTTAACTTACCATACCAATTGGATTCAAAAGGTTCTGAATCGTATTCTATTATGCCTGAAGATGGCTTCTCCAGTGCTGACATAATTTTTAATAATGTCGTTTTTCCCGATCCTATTGGTCCTATTAATCCATAAATAGTACCAGGATGGAATTGTAATCTACCAACTTGAAGTACGGTTCGATCACCATACGTTTTCTTTAGGTTTTCAATTTGATAAATAAGTTTACTTCTTGGACTCATCTTACACTCCATATTTTTGATGAATCGGAAGTTATTATTATATTTCTTCTAAAAAATGCTCCGCATCTATTGTTGCAGCACAACCTGAACCCGCAGCCGTAACGGCTTGCCTGTAATAATGATCTTGAACATCGCCACAAGCGAAAACACCCGGTATATTAGTTGCCGTGCTATTTGGCTGAGTGATGATATATTTTTTATCATCTAAGTCTATTATTCCTTCAAAAATTGACGTGTTTGGTATATGTCCAATTGCAATAAAAACTCCATCACAAGCATCTTCACGAGTCTCACCAGTTTTAGTGTCTTTTAACCTTACACCTGTTAAACCGGATTCGGTTGTTCCTAAAAATTCATCTACAACTGAATTCCAATGTACATATATTTTGGGATGCTTAAATACACGATCTCGCATAATTTTAGAACCTCTAAATTCATCTCGACGGTGAACTAACCAAACTTCAGAAGCAAATTTTGTTAAGAATATTGCTTCTTCTAAAGCCGAGTCTCCTCCACCGATTACAAGTACTTTTTTTTCTTTGTAGAAAAACCCATCGCAAGTCGCGCAGGCGGAAATACCATATCCAAATAACTTTTTCTCTGATTCCATACCAAGCATTCTGGCTGATGCACCGGTTGCTATAATAACTGAATCACTTGAATATTCTTCATCCCCTACCCACACTTTGAAAGGTCTGCTACTAAAATCTACTTTAGTAACATTTTTAAATACGGTTTCAGCTCCAAATCGTTGAGCTTGTTCACGAAATAAATCCATCAATTCTGGACCAGTAATACCTTTTGGAAACCCAGGGAAATTTTCAACTTCAGTTGTAATTGTTAATTGTCCACCTGGTTGATTCCCCTCAAAAACTAAGGGTTTTAAATTTCCACGTGCTGCATAGATTGCTGCAGTTAATCCTGCAGGTCCGGAACCGATAATAATAACATTCCTTTTCTTTGTTTCGGTCATTAATAAATCCTATATTGTTTCTAATAAAAGTTTTACAATACTATCTTTGGGAACAGAACCAATAATTTGATTTACTACTGAACCATCTTTGAATATTAATAAATTAGGAATACTACGTATTCCATACTTCATAGCTGTTTGCTGATTAAAATCAACATTTACTTTGCCAAATTTAACTTTACCAAGATATTCATCTGCTAATTCATCGATAATAGGAGCAATAGTTTTGCAAGGACCACACCATTCTGCCCAAAAGTCAATTACAACAGGTGTTATGGATTGCAATACATCAGATTCAAAATTCTGATCGGTAATTTCTAAAACATTCTCTCCCACATTTCCTCCAATTCTTTAATAAATATCTAATTTTAGCAAATCAATTTAGCTGTCTCTGATGATTCAATAAATACTATTTTCAATAAAAAATAATATTTTTACATAATGAGAAGGTATATTACATATTCAGTTACAAATAATTATGTAAAATAGATTACAGTTTCAAGTTTTGTACAACATAAATTGGATTATTCAATTTTAAGTATTCTTAATTGCTTTAAACGTTTTATAATCAACATTCTGATATATACGTTTATCAATTAAATGTCGGATTCCTAGAATTGGATGTCGAAGAGTCATTCTAGGTCCAGCAAAACGCATCACAGTTTTTATTTTATCCCGCATATCCTTGCGATAACAGTGTATTTGACATTCGGAACAAACCGGTTTGTCATTCTGAAATACGCATAGATATATTCGTTCACTCGCAAATTCAGTTAACTCATTACAATCATTACACATTGAATCAATTTTATCATGATGATGATCACAATACATTTTGACCATAATTCCTACGGTTCGTTTTTCTCTTTCAATACGATTAGATAATTTCATGGTAATTCTTTTAATATTTTCTTTGCTTCAGCAAGGATACCGTCAACTCTTGACATTTCTGAAGCTAATTGCTTTATTTCAAATTCAATATTTTTGACTAATCCTTCTTTTTTATCATTAATAATTTGAGTAATTGTATTATTTACTTTCATTGCTTCATTTTTAACGATATTTCGCACTGCATTATCTACAATATTATCAAGATTGGAATTGAATATGGTATTATAATTACCAGGTGTTCCTGAAATATCTATATCAACATAAAAATCAGAAATTTTAGTTATTACCGAATCGATTGAATTAATTAGGATATTCCTATTCCCCTGGTAATTACTTCCAATTGATGTTCCAATAAAATTTAACTTCAATTTGCTGTCCATATTACCATGACGAATATTTACATCAAATATTTTATCTACTGAACCATTATCAATAGTTAACCCCCATTTATCAATAATTTGATATTCGGTTTTATTTATTTTTTGTTTACGGATAGCTAATGATATTTTATCTTCAATATTATTGGTATCAACATGATTAATTATTCCACTAATATTAATAGATTCAGCAAAATCCAGATTAGTTCCACTCAAATTTATTGAAGTTGGTAAACCGGATATATTTTGTTGCGTAGTGAAATTATTTATTTCCCCTGATAAATTTTCAACCCCCTGTTCAAATGATAATTTAGCTAATTCAATAAAAAATGATGGTTTTGGGTCATGTTCGGTGAATTGCACATCGATACCGTTAAATAAAATCGGTTCACTATAATAATAATCGTCCTTTAATTTATTATATGCATAGTTAAAAAGTGGTTCCAATTTGTTATACCACAATAATCCTTCATCAATTTGACGTAAAACATCATCTTTGAAAATATATTTACTGAAATTTTTAAATCCACGTACATCAGGAGTATATTTATTGCGCAATTTTGTAAGGTCTTTTTCTAGAAAATTAAGTCCACGCTTTTTCTTTGTTTCGAGCGAATCTAAATCTATTGACATGGCTCTTTTATTAACTTTAATATTTTCAATGTCGCTCTCAAGTTCTTCTTTGAGGCGTTTGATTCCTCTTGCATGGGTAATAAGTCCGGAAACTTTATTCTCTTTTATATCGGCAATAATTACGTTTGTACGATTTTGATACTTGCGCATATCTTCCATATTTGGCATCATTTTAAGTGCTATTTTCCATTCATTTTCAATACGCTTAATATCCTCTGATACAACATTTAATCCATCAATAAATTGTAGTTCCTCTTGTTCAACGAATGTTTGTAAATTTGATAAATCCAATAACGGTAAAATAAAATCATCAATCGCGTGTTTTACGTTAAGTGGCTCAGCTCCTCTGATCTCACCTGATTTCTGACGTTCTGTATTGAACTTTAATCCTTCAACAACCATATCCTTGATAATAACCTTACGCTCAAATAAATATTTTCCGTCTAAATGAAAGCTGATCTCTTCTACATCTATCAGGTTTTGCATTGGTGAATTTGGATCTGCTACCTTAAAATTATTTAATGATATGCCTAGCGGCATTAAGGTCAGATCGGCTTTACCTATCTCAACTTTGGCTCCAACGATATATTCACCTGTTTTTTTAATATTATTTGCAATTATTATATCGGCAAGTAAATACCAAACACCCGATATAAATAAAATTATCAGGATGAACGCTGCAAGCCCCCACCATCTTACCCATTTTCTCATAGCGAATCCTTAAAACCGGTTATTTTTTTGTAATAATGGTAGATATCTGAAGACATCATCGCTCTAGCGATTTTTGTTTTACGTACATAACCTAAAATGTGTTTACGGTACTTTTTAATAAGAACATTCAAAAAGAGAAGCATCGGTAAAAAACCGATAATAGAAACCATAATACTGCCAACAACAATAGTATTATTTATTCGATCGAATTTCCAAAATGTTATGTTATAAAGATATGTTCCAATATTTTTGTAGAAATCAGCAGTTAATAAAGCTAATCCGATTTGATGGAAAACACCGTTAAATAAAAATGAGAGACCTTTAAAGACAAGCGTCCCTAGAATAAAAGCAGATAAATTTACACGGAAAAACAAAACAATAAATAAAATTATTATGTTATGAATGCTCCACATTTGTGTAATACCAACCATCATTCCAAAACAGATAGCCAGGCTAATATTTATTGGAGCAGTTTCAGAATTAAGAATTCTAAGTAGCTTTGCTATTTGTCTGATCATCGTTAATACACAGCAATTCCTAATGGTTCCTTAATACGGTAATTTAACATTTTCCAAAAGGATTCGTCCCTAAGCTCATCGTATTCAACTGTATAAATATTTCCATCAACATTGTTCCAAATTTTATAATAGTATTCATCAATTTCTCTAATCAACGGTGAATTGGAATCTGCTTCAACTACCAGCTCGGCTTCTAGATTAAAACCACCTAAATTCTTTTTAGTTAGATTTGAATTACCAAGTATTATCTTAGATGTTCCATTTAGATATTTGATATAATTAAATTTTGTATGGAATTGTTCTCCATGAGTTTTATACCATCGCAATTTGATATTACCATTTGATTTTTTCAGTAATTCATGTGCTACCGGTTGATTGGGTGTACCATATTTTTCATACCCAAATCCATCTTTATTTGGGTCAAGTATTATGAGTACATCAGCACCATTTCTAGAAGCTTTCAATATAGATTTAATTATATCTCTTTTTGATAAATAAAATGCTGCAATCATCAAGGAATCGCCCTGAGACAAACTATTGAAGGATTCCACCAATTCTTTATTGATATTCTTTTCAGTTAAAAAAATTATTTTATATAATAAATCATCATTAAGAATATTGTTGTTTTTAACTAAAAAAGAATCAATATGTAATTCTCCTCCGGAAAAATTTGCTATAGTATTTTCCGAATATATAATATCTTTCCAAATATCTCCTTTTACCATTAAGCCCACATTGGAAAAATCAGAACTTGCACTATGGGAATTATGCGATGTAATTAATGAAACCATATCATCTCCACTATCAACAACAACAACTTTACGATGATTAGCTTTTAAATTTCCGAAGGCAAGGTAACTCCTTAAAGTTACTTTATCTCCATTTTCAAGTAATGGATTCTTAAATCTTCCACCTTCATCTCTATTACCAAACCATTGGATAAAAGTGCGCCATACCGGAGAATACAAATAAGTATTGTCGCGAGTTTTTCTTAAATCCGTTATTATTACATTCACTCCTGAATTTTTTAAAAATTGTATCTCAGGTGACTTATATCCTCCATACAAAGTATTCAGCGGATCGGTTATAAAATCAATTTTAATATTTGGATTGGTAACTTTTTTTGATATTAACGTTTTTGTTAATTCAGAAGACAATTCACGGTAGGCATAATTTGCCGGACCTAAAAAGGAATTGAAAAGGAACATATCAATATGGATATATTTTTCAGCATTATTAACTAAAGAATCTATAGAATCATAAATTTCCTGATCATGGACGATATTCCCAAGGGAATCTTCGTAAGTTAGATCAGCGAGGAACTCGATATCTCCTTCAGCAACTTGATGAACTTCACTGCGGTAATTCAGGCCTTCCGGTAATGGTTTGTGACTTTGGTATATGCCAACTGTTGTGAGCCAACCAAATAAAATTAGTATGTATTGCATTTATTACTGTGTTATGATTATATGAAAATTATTGATTTCGTATAAATATAACTCATAATAATTTTTATTGTTCATGGATACCCCCCCCCCGTATAAATGGGGTGGGTACCACAAGAATGTTCAGAATAACATATATTTTACCTCACCTGTTTCCCCTTTTATTGTAAGAGGAAATTATGATGTGATATTTCATATTTTAGTATTCCAATATTCTATAGTAAACTTCTACTTAGTTTTATACCAATAATTCAAGGACTCAAAATGAAAAGATCAACTGTCGGAATTATTCTTTTTAGTATTATTGCATTACTTTTATATTCTTATGGAGGTGAGTTTTTCGACGCAGTTTGGTCTTTCCCTTCTAATAGACCCGTTCCTCTAATGGTTCTTTTACTTGTAGGGTCAGGTATTTTTGTAACAGTCAAGCTTGGATTTCCGCAAATTAGATACTTTTGGCATGGGGTCAAAGTTACAGCTGGTGTCTACGATAACCCTGAAGATGAAGGAGACTTAAATCATTTTAAAGCACTAGCAACTGCCCTATCTGCTACAGTTGGTATTGGAAATATTGCTGGTGTTGCTACTGCGATATACTACGGTGGACCCGGTGCTCTATTTTGGATGTGGATCACAGCTTTTTTTGGTACAACACTAAAATATGCAGGAAGTCTTCTTTCCTTGCGCTTCCGTGAAGTTGATGCTAACGGATATATGGCCGGTGGTCCAATGTACACAATCGAACACGGTTTAGGAATTAAATATAGATGGCTTGGCGTGAGTTTTGCAGTTTTTACGGTAATCTGCTCTTTTGCTACAGGTAATTCTATACAATCATTTACGGTATCTGATCAAATATATTCAGAAGTTTCGCAAATTTTTGGAACATCACATTGGCTTACCACCAAATTTGCATTGTGGCAAGGATTTGCAATATCATATCAACAAATATTCATTGGACTTATCCTAGCTATAATTGTTGCACTTGTAATAATCGGCGGAATTAAGCGGATTGGTCGTGTAACTGGATTCTTAGCACCGTTTATGGCAATAATTTATGTAACAGCGACAGGATTAATCTTGATAGCAAATGCAGGAGCAGTTAGAGAAAGTTTCGGACTTATATTCAAGATGGCCTTCAATCCGCCGGCAGAACTTGCAGGCGTTGGAGGAGGAACTTTTTTAATTGTCATGAACACAATGATGTGGGGTGTTAAGCGCGGTTTATTTTCAAATGAAGCCGGACAAGGCTCAGCAGCAATTGCCCACGCGACAGCGAAAACAAAATATCCTGTACGCGAAGGTTCAGTTTCCATGCTTGGACCATTTATTGACACATTACTAATTTGTACTCTAACGGGTTTGGTTATTCTTACAACTGGAGCATGGCACCATACAGCGTTTTATGTAACAAGGATCGATCCCTCATTTTCCGGAGAATTACTCAATAGTAGTTTGCTAACTTCTTTTGCATTTAAAGAAGGGTTGAGTTGGTTATTTGCTTATGGAGATAAGATAATTACACTGGCAATTATCCTATTTGCGATTTCAACTATCATTAGTTGGTCTTTTTACGGGGATCGGGCAACTGTGTACTTGTTTGGTGAAAAGGCAATATTACCATATAAATGGATATTTGTGACATTTGTTTTCATTGGTGGCATTGCCGAATTAGAAGCTATTTGGGCATTTGGCGACGCTGCACTCGCTTTTATGACCATACCTAATCTGATTTCAATTATACTTTTATCGGGTGTATTAAAACGGACCACTAAAAAGTATTTTAGTCAGGAACATATACCATATAAGAAGAAGTAAATTGAAAAAATTAATACTACTGATATTTTTTATTAGTTCCTTATTTGGTCAAACTATCGACATAGATAAATCATTTGTAAAATTTAAAGTCCGCAATATGGGCATTAGAAATGTTTATGGAACAATAACCGGTATGAGCGGCACAGTTAATTTTGACATCCAAAATCTTGATTCAGCAATTTTTGATGTTGCGGTAAAGGTTAATACAATTGATACTAATAGTAAAAAGCGTGATGCACACCTAAAAAATGAAGACTTTTTCAAAACCGATAAATGGCCTACAATACGATTTAAATCAAAAACGATCCATAAGCAGGAAGATATTTATAGTGTCATAGGAGATTTAACGATCAAGGATGTTACTAAAGAAATACAAGTACCCTTCAAAATTGATGAAAATGATAAAACCATTATATTTACTGGCGGTGATGTTGTTAATCGTCTTGATTATAATGTAGGTCTTGATTACAATAACTTTAAAATCAGTACTGAGATATCTGTTGAAGTAGTTTGTATAATTAATAAGTGATATATATAATAAAAAAAATTAATGACTCTATCCAATTCAACTTGGAAACAAATTAAATCACGTCTTCACACAGTAATCTTTGAAGCAAATACGCCTAAAGGTAAACTGTTTGATGTTTCATTAATTTTCCTAATTATTCTAAGTGTGTTTGCCGTAATGCTTAATAGCGTTAAACCGATAAATATCACGTACGGCAACTTGCTATACTTCACCGAGTGGGTATTTACTATAATATTTACGATAGAATACATTTTACGGTTAGTTTCCGTAGGTAAACCAATGAAATATGCTAGGAGTTTCTTTGGAATAATTGATTTAGTTGCCTTCCTCCCCACCTATTTAAGTGTATTCATACCTGGCAGTGAAATGTTTTTAGTGGTGCGTGTATTACGTGTATTAAGAATTTTCCGAATACTAAAAATCCTACCATATATTACAGAAGCTCAAATGTTAAAGCGCGCATTAGTTGCAAGCCGCCGTAAAATATTTGTTTTCCTATTAGCCGTACTTCTGATTGTAATTATTATGGGATCAATGATGTACGTAATTGAAGGAGAAGAAAACGGATTCACAAGTATCCCACGCAGTATTTATTGGTCAATTGTAACGCTCACAACCGTTGGTTATGGCGATATCTCTCCGCAAACACCCTTCGGACAAATATTAGCCTCAATTATTATGATTTTTGGATACGGATTAATTGCTGTACCAACTGGTATTGTCACAGTTGAAATTGCACGAAATAAATCCAATACTTTCAATACACAAGCTTGTCCGCAATGCTCGGCAGAAGGGCATGACAGCGATGCAAAATTCTGCAAATTGTGCGGTGCGGATTTATACCATACATAAATAGATGTTAACAAATATTCTAATGGTAGGAATCGGTGGTTTCTTTGGTGCAACCTGCCGATATTTGATAGTTCTTTCGAACGACAAGTTTCATAATAATTACGATTTCCCATTTGGAATATTATTTGTAAAAATACTTGGCAGCTTTCTGATTGGCATTGTCTTAACGCTTGGTGTGAAGCATGATATTTTAAGTAGACACACTATCGTTCGTAACCGGTTTATTAGGCTCATTTACGACCTTTTCTGCCTTTGCAAGAGATACCCTAATATTGTTCTTGGAAAAATATTATACTTCGGTAATTTTTATTATATTATTAAATACGATATTGAGCATAGGTATGGTTGTAG
Organism: Fidelibacterota bacterium; assembly: GCA_042577295.1. Taxonomy (GTDB): domain Bacteria; phylum Fidelibacterota; class Marinisomatia; order Marinisomatales; family JAHJCW01; genus JAHJCW01. The sequence continues at coordinate 20,811 of JBHPEE010000017.1, forward strand.
TAGGATATTTTCTAATATAAAAAAATTCTAAAATGATTAACACAATTTTTAAAACGGCAAATAACGCAATTGAAAAAGCAACACAAATTGTATTAAGAGCATACAATCTGCCTAAGATCACTGAATACAAAGGTCGTACTGACCTAGTTACTAAAACAGACCGACAATCCGAGAAATTAATAATAAGTGAGATACAGAAAGTTTTTCCTAAACATGGAATAATAGCGGAAGAATCCGATAGAATTAACGCCGAATCAGAATTTCAATGGATTATAGATCCACTAGATGGAACAACGAATTTTGTACATGGGTATCCATCATTTGGTATCTCAATTGGAGTAATGCATAATGACAAAGTTATTTGCGGAATCGTAAAGGAATTACCTACAAATCATACTTACTCTGCAATTAGTGGAGAGGGCGCATTTTGTGACGGCAAGCAAATCCACGTCTCGGATGTTGACTCTCTTGACCAATCACTATTAGTAACCGGATTTGGCTATGAACATCAAGAAAAATGGGCAACAAATATCGAATTATTTAAACAATTAACCAATACTACGCACGGTGTACGTCGCTTGGGAGCGGCTGCTATTGATTTATGTCACGTTGCATATGGTAAAGTTGATGGTTATTGGGAATTTGACATACAACCATGGGATACATGCGCCGGAGCGTTACTTGTTCAGGAAGCGGGTGGAAAAGTTACAAAAATGGATGGAAACATATATTCAATTCATAATCCTCAGATATTAGCAACAAACGGTATAATTCATAATGAAATGCTTACTATCACTAAACCCGCCATAGAAATCTTAAGACATCATAATGTAAAATTATAAAACTACCCGGAGTTTATCTACATTAATCTTTAATACTTCGTTAAAAGTGAACAAATCATTATCAGTTACTCTTCCAATTGTTGTAGAAGGAACACCAATGGTCATGCAAATTCTCTCAAATTCCATAATATCTTCTTCTGATAGAGTTACGATAACAAGTCCCTGAGTTTCACCGAATAATAGTTCTTCATCCTTCAATTTTCGTGATAAATGTATTCTTGCTCCCAATCCTTCATCACTTGCCATTAAACTTTTCGCAATAGCGATTGATATACCACCGGCATTTACATTCACGGCTGATTTAATAAGATTTGTAGTAATTCCAAGATGAACCACATCCTGTAAACGTTTTTCCATTTGCAAATCTACAGTTGGAAACACATCGGATTTTTCATTTGTGATATATTGTTCATAAGCACTCCCCGTTAATTCCCCACGATGGCTGCCTAATAGAGAGATAAAATCACCAACATTTTTAAAACTGATATCCATTTTAGTAGAATGCTGTTGATGAATGCCGATTGCGGAAATATTTTGATGCCAATAATCTTCGAATGTATCTATTGTACGGTTACCAATTTCAATTTCCAATTCACGTATTGCTTCTTCTTGACCTTGTAATAGCTCGGAAACTTTCCACAAGGATTTTTCATTCATCTTTGGCAATATATTTTGAATTATCACAGCTTTTGGTTTTGCACCGGTACAAGCTAATCTTCTCACTGCATTTGCAACGGAGGCACGTCCACTTAATCTAGGTGATACATCAATTAATTGGTTCTTATCTGCTTGAGTTAATACTATTTGCTCATAAATTGAATCATTAGCGGAGTACAATCCGTAACTTGAATAGTTTCTTATTAGTTTCTTCGTATGTGCAGAATTATTCATAAGAATATCATCATTGGAAATATTAGTTAATAATTTTAATAATTGGTTTGTAAATGATGTTTTACTAACGATATTTGAAATCGGTTTGGAAGATATTTTATCAATTTCAGGTTGTATAAAGTGTTTTGTATTTACATTATATTGTAAATCAAATACCACAATGGGGAGATTAATGAGAGTATCATTTTTATTTCTTACTTGCAGCATATATTCGGTAGTCAGCGTGCCTACTTTATTTAAGTTTAAATTACGTTTCATGCAAAAATTTTTCATTTGTGGATGACTACCAGGTTGAACAACAATTAAAATTGATAATGTATTATCATCTGAAAAATGTGAAATAAGTGACGCTACAGTAAGATCTTTTGTAATGCTAATCCCGTGGCTTTTTTCCTTCATCAAATTAATTAATGCAACGCCTAATCCATTCCAATCGATTGATTTCGCAAACAAAAACCATACTTCATTATTAATATCCTCAATGAATTTTGTTAGTTGATTAATATTTTTTTGGATAGACCTTTTTCCAAAATTAATTTTATATATTACTGAATTATTTAATTTGGAATTTCTTTTGGTTCCCCCTTTATCTTCTATTCCAATTGTGGTGGAAAATACTAAACCATTTTTTTCGTCATTGTAAAATCTGCCACCAATTGCTTGACTATTTTTTCTATTGGTTACTTCTTTTTTAATTATCTTTTCTACATTATCGATAGAGAAACTATTAATAACAATATCATCTAACACAGAATCTAAATCATTGATTTTATTAATATATCCTGTATCATCTTTATTACACATTAATGAATAATTTCGATCAATTATTTTAAAACCGGTGTGAGTTAATAAATTGAATTGATCGCCAAGTCCAATTTTATTATTTACTTCACGTTTTGCACCATCATTTAGGCGACTCAAAATACGTAAATAGTTCCTATGCTCTATTTCATAAGAAAGTATTAATTCAATAAAGCTTTGTTCAGTGTCAGTTGGAATACGTCCCAATTTTGAAATGATATATTTTACGTCAAGTTCAGATAGATTTCTTTCGTTTTTCGTCATAATTATTTATTATGAAATCTCAAATTCAGTAAATACTGAAGATATTTCATCCCAATTAAATCCTTTTCTTCCAAGTAAATCATGGATTCGTTTTTTGGTCTTTTGATCCAATTCTGTTCCAAATTGTATTTTCTTTTTATCCAATAACTGTTTTATTAAATCTGAAATCGGATATTTCTTATAAACAGTATTGATTGTTTTTTCTAGAACCTCAGACTCAATTTTATGCGGAATAAATTCTACTCGTAGTGCCATTGGTCCAAGCTTTTTACTTCTTACCTTATCATGAGCGAAAGCATTCGCAAATTCACTATCATTTAAATAACCAACTTTCAGCAATTTATCAATTACTTCTTCGATAATGCTTATTGGATACTTTTTCTCCACCAATCTTTGTTTCATCTCGGCACAACTTCGCATACGGTATCCTAATAAGCGAAGTGCCGAATTATAAATCTTAACTTTTAACTCTTCATTCACTAAGTTATTAAATGAATCATTATTTATTTCTGAACCAATAGTAAAATTATGCGATATAAAAACGTCCTCGGAAATACCGAAGACGCTTCCATCATCAAATATTATGGTTTTTCGCTGTGGATTGCGAACTTGTGGTTTAATATCAATAATTTTACGCTTTGACATCCTCCGTCTCTTCCACCCCTACAAATGCTTTTACTTCATTTAATACTTTTTCTAATTCTTTTGGATTTTCTTCCAAATAACTTTTAGCATTTTCACGCCCTTGTCCAATACGGATATCTCCATACGAGAACCATGAACCGGTTTTTTGGATTATATCACCTTTTACTGCTAAATCTAAAATATCGCCAATATATGAAATACCTTTACCATACATTATGTCAAATTCAGTCATTTTAAACGGTGCTGCGACTTTATTCTTTACAACTTTTACACGTGTACGGTTTCCGATTACATCAGTACCTTCTTTGATAGAAGTAATTCTGCGAATATCAATCCGAATTGATGTATAAAATTTTAGTGCCCTACCGCCCGGAGTTGTTTCTGGATTACCGAACATTACACCAATTTTTTCACGGATTTGATTAATGAATATTACACACGTATTTGATCTACTCACTGTTCCGGTTAATTTGCGTAAAGCTTGCGACATTAAACGCGCCTGCAAACCCATATGGGAATCACCCATGTCTCCTTCCAGCTCAGCACGTGGAACAAGAGCTGCTACTGAATCTATTACAATTAAATCTAATGCACCGCTACGAACTAATGTTTCAGTTATTTCAAGCGCTTGCTCACCCATATCAGGTTGCGAGATTAACAATTCATCAATATCAACACCTAATTTCTTAGCATATTGCGGGTCTAACGCATGCTCAGCGTCTATAAATGCGGCAAATCCGCCTGCTTTTTGCGCTTCGGCAATAATATGCAATGCTAAAGTAGTTTTTCCTCCTGATTCAGGCCCAAATATCTCAATTATACGTCCTTTTGGAACCCCGCCTACTCCTAAGGCTATATCTAGTGAAAAACAACCAGTTGATATGACATTTCCACCATATACCGGCTTATTATCTCCCAAGCGCATTAATGAGCCTTTTCCAAATTGCCGATCAACTTGAGAAATTGCTAGGTCAATAGCTTGTGATTTTTTTTCTCTTTCATCTGCCATCATAATTCTCCTATTTGGGATTTTCACTTAAAAAATGTGTTCCTAAAATACTATAAATTGGTCCATTTGGAAACAATTCACTACTCATAAATCTAATTCGATTAATATTAAATTTTATTGGATCATAACTTGTATTAATAAAATTCGAAATATCGGGTGTATCCTTTGGGGGATATTTTATTCGAGCTAAAGTAATATGCGGAATGAACTCGTTTTCATCTAATGGAAATCCCAATTTCTCCAACTTAATATTTAAATCAGCAACAAAATCTTGTAATTGGTCAATATTCCCATCTATACCTAGCCATAGTACGCGAGGTCGTTCTATCTTTGGGAAACAACCGGTTCCTGTAATATTTAGTTCCATTCCTGAATGATTTGTTACCAAATCTTTTAACACTTCGTTAATATTATCAGCAGCTTCGAATGGCGTGTGTCCTAAAAATTTTAAAGTTAAATGGATATTCGCCGGATTAATCCATTTTATATTATCTTTTTTAGAGATAACGGTAGTTTGTAGCATATTGCTCACAGAAACTATTTTTTTCGGTAATGTTACCGATATAAATGTTCTAAGTAATCTTTCGCTCATTTTAGTAATTGTAACCTTAACATATTCAAAGCCGTTAGACTGCTTAATAATTTATTAGCTTTGCGATCTTTTAAAAATAGAAATTTTTTAACAATTAATTTATCTTTTAATGCTAAACCGATATAAACTAAACCGACCGGTTTTTCATCAGTACCGCCGGTAGGACCGGCAATTCCGGTAATTCCGATACCAATATCAGATTGAAATTTCTTTTGAATTCCAAGCGCCATTTCACCTGCAGTTTGCTCACTTACTGCACCATGAGCTATTATTGTTTCCTCTTTCACACCGACCTTTGAAATTTTAACATCATTGCTGTAACTAACAACACTCCCCAACATGTATATTGAACTTCCTGAAACATTAGTTAATCGATGAGCTAATAATCCACCAGTGCAAGATTCAGCAGTTGCAATCGTCATTTTATTGTTTATTAACAATTTAGCAACCGTATATTCGATACTATCATCATCGTAACCATATATTTTTTCAGTTAATATTTCTTCTATCTCACTCACAAATTGAGCTAATAACTTTTTATCACTCGAAAATAATCGGATATCAACTCTGCCAAGCTGAGGTAAAAAAGCTATTTTAATCTTCTGATAATATTTTGTGATTAAATGTTCAATTTTTTCTGCAATTGCAGACTCACCTTTTCCAATTGTTCTGATGGTTTTTACAAAAATATCAATATGAGAATCATCTTGAATTATCGGAATAATACTTGAGTCCATCATAGCTTTCATTTCTGTAGGAACACCCGGCATTGCAAAATATTTTATTCCATCTCGTTCAAAATACAATCCCCTCGCTGATCCAACTGGATTTTTAATAACATTTCCATTATTTGGTCGAACTGCTTGATTTCTATTCTTTTCGGGTATTTTAATATTGCGTTTAGCGAACCTTGTTTTTAGTTCTTGCCAGTATGTTTCATCAAAAATAGGATCTGCGCCAAAAAATTCATAAAATGCTGACGTAGTTACATCATCATGTGTCGGGCCTAGTCCACCTGTTACAATAATATGAGTATATTTTTCTTTGGTTAAATAATTTAAATATTTGATGATTTCTAACCTATTATCGCTTGTGGTAAGCTGAGTATTAACATCAACTCCAATTTTTAATAATTGTTGACCTATCCACGCTGCATTAGTATTTAACGTGAAACCTGAAAGAATTTCATCACCTATTGTTAAAACAACTATCTTCATAAAAATAAAGCTCTTAATACAATAATAACCAGTATCGTATAAACACCGGCAAGTACATCATCGAGCATTATACCCCATCCACCATTCATGTTGTCTAAGATTTTAATTGGATATGGTTTCCAGATATCAAATAATCTAAAAATAAAAAAAGCAATAAGTCCCCAAAGTAACGATTTTGGTACAAACAATAATGCAATCCATTGACCTACCCATTCATCAACGACAATAACGGAAGGATCTTTTGTCGCCATATTTATTTCAGTAATACTTGATGTATACACTCCAAGTGCAAATATTATTACAATTAATCCAATTAAAGTAACAGTTGATATATGTCCAATTATTAAATACCATATTAATAATGCCACCAAACTTCCCCACGTTCCGGGTGCAATAGGTAAGTACCCGATTTTGAAAACTGTGGATAACCAATTGGCTAATATGTTTTTCATAATTTTAGTGGTATACTTTACAATCAGGAAATAAAATTTATTATTATAAATCGATTCTTATACAAATAAGATATTCCCGTCCAGACAGTTAAGAATGTGGCAGTTAAGGCAAAATAATATATAATCCTGTTTTCTGCAATAAAATTAATGATCACTTTTAACCAATCGTAGCTAAACATTTGTATACCTAAAAACAATAAAATGAAAATGATAACTGATATTTGCGTCGTGGTTTTTGCCTTGGCAATCTTACTAGTAATCATTGTTCTCCCCTTTGATTCCATCGCTATGCGCAAACCCGTTACAAATAAATCACGGAAAATAATTAAAACAACCATCCAATATGGCACCAAATCCATTATTGCAAATGAGATAAATGCTGAACTAACTAATATTTTGTCGGCCAGTGGATCAAGAAATTTTCCTTGTTGTGTGACTTGATTATATTTTCTAGCATAGTGCCCATCAAAAGCATCTGTTACACTTGCTACAACAAATATGATTAATGCCCATAATCTTGCATACGGATAATTTGAAAATAGACAAATGATAAATAATGGAGTGAGTAATATTCTGAATATTGTTAGTACATTGGGAATATTTATTTTCATAAACAAGTCCTTCCTTCTAAAGCTCTGGTCAAGGTTGCCTCATCAGTATATTCGATTGTACTGCCAACCGGTATTCCTCTCGCTAACCTTGTAATTTTGACATCTTTTTCGCTAAAAAGTTTATTGATGTATAAAGCCGTTGTATCACCTTCTACGCTTGGATTTGTAGCTAAGATTATCTCGGAATTGTCTTTAACCCTATCAATTAATTTATTAAGATTTAGGTCATCCGGACCTATTCCATCTAAAGGCGAGAGCATCCCCCCAAGCACATGATAAACACCCCTATAAGAGCTTGATCTCTCAAATACAAATATATCCTGCGGATCTTCGACAACACATATCATATCTTTACTTCTTTTGGGATCAGAACATATCTTACATGGATCATCTTCGGTAATTCCACCACAAATCGTGCAAAAACGAATATTTTCCTTTACATTCATTATTGATTCGGCAAGTTCGGTAGCTTCTGCTTCATTATTTTTCATAACATTAAACGCCATGCGCTGCGCAGTTTTTTTACCGATTCCAGGGAATCTTGCAAACCGGTCAATTAATCGTTGAACACTATTGGGGAATGATTCCATTATTAACCCAATCCCGGTATATTCATTCCGCCTAACATATTTCCTGTTACGGCATTCATTCTGTTTTGTGATTCTTCCAAAGATTTTGTTAGTGCATTATTAACCGCCGAAATAATTAGATCTTCCAATAATTCTTTATCTTCTTTAATTGCATCTTGATCAATAGTTAATTCTAATAGTTGTTGTTTACCATTAACGACAACTTTTACCATCCCCCCAAGCACATGATAAACACCCCTATAA
>JBHPEE010000018.1:0-27196 GCA_042577295.1 Fidelibacterota bacterium
GACCAATAGCCACCTTTGCTTTGTGAAAAAACACTTGATAATGAAAGCATGAAAATTAATATTTTAATCTTTTTATTCATGAAATACCTATTTGTTCTTATTTATGATCAATATTAAATCTATAAATAAAACTCCTGTCAATAAATAACAGGAGTTTTATTTATCATTATGCGTGCGTACTCTACTGCTTAATTATCCTGAGGTATAATCGGGACCCGGAGCTTGTTGAACACCAATAAAGACACTCATAATCTCACCAATATCTCCCCAACCTGGATACACAATGTAGATAATCTTATCAACAAAATTAAGATATCTCATTGGGGTCATAAGTTCGCCTTCGAATAGTGCTTCAACTGAATAATCATCTTCCGGATCAAGAGTAAATAGAGTTGTTTCCCACGCTTCCGTAAAATACACTTTACCATTTGCATCGACTTCAATACCTACCGGCGAATCTCCTTCATAAACAGCTGTTGGATTTTCCATTTCGCTGGAAGTTATTTCTGCTCTCCAAATTGTGCTTCCCCATATTTCGGTAAAATAAAAGTAATTTCCAAATATTCTACAGGATTTTAATTCACCGCCGTAAATATCAGCATCAATCACCATTGTTTGATTACCAGAAGTATCAATTCGTTCAACACCACCACCACCATTTTGTAAAATATATGCGTTACCTGCGGCATCCCAATCAATATCAATTGCTCCATCTGACTCGGCAAATAATTCAGAAGTAGATCCATCAGGTGATATCCTAATAACAGTTCCTTCCCAAGATTGGCAAACATATAACCAATTTTCAGGTCCAAATCGAATTGCACCGCTTGGTTCTACTTCAGCGAATACAGATAAGTCACCTTCAGGGCTGATCATGTATATTACTCCATCACCAGCTGAGCCAACATACACATTTCCATCCGCATCCGCATCAACACCCATTGGCCAATTAATATCATCATGGATTAATGCAACAGCATCTTTAAATGTAAACTCACCTGAATTACTCCAAAATTCAGATCCTTTAACAGCTACTTTAACTTCAACAGTTTGTCCAGTAATAGTAGGAGTTTGTACTTGTAAACTAGTGCTTGTCGCTGCTACAGTTACACCAACCATTTGGCCAAAAGATACTAAATTCTCTTCTGGAGCAGTACTAAAACCACTTCCATTGATCGTTACAATATCCTTTAAATATCCTTCAGACGGAGTAACCTCTGATATTACAGCGGGACTAGAACCGGTTGGATTAGGATCAGGATTATCAGATCCGTAAACAGTGTGTTCTATTTTATCACAACCAGTAAACAGAACCATTGATGCAATTATGATTCCTACGAAATTTAATAATATATTATTTTTCATTTTATTCACTCCTCAAATATCTGAAGTCAAGTGATATCATATTTACTGCGTCGAAATGTTCAAATGCTATGTAGCTATAATTAACACTTACCATTAAGTTGCTAATAGGAACATTTACTCCACCACCAAATGATATATTTTCTTCATCATAATTTGTTTTGTAACCTGCTCTAAGGAATAGCATGTCCCTAAATTGATATTCACCTCCCAAATGCAGTCTTTCTGAATAATCTCTAGGGTGTAATGCATCTATTGCTAAAGTCAATTTATGATCTGAACCACCATTCATCAATGTCATCACATCCATCGCTAACCCAAATCTAAATGTCAATGGTAACGGAAAATATTCTGCAAGATATTTTGCTTCTTTGGAAAAGTTTTGCAACGCCATACCAAAGCGCAAATCCTTGAACCCAGTATAATACAATGTGCCAACGTCCATTGCAACAATATTCATCTCTGCCTTATATTCTGTAGGATCATCGAAAGTACCTTCTAAATTTGAACCTAGATCCTCATGGACATATTTTATTTGTCCACCAAACGAGAATTGACTTGATACCTTTTTACCGTAACTTATGCCAAGAGCATAGTTAACAGGTGAAAATGTACCAGTTTCTTCATAGCCAGAATCTGTCACAGCTCTACGGGTACCATTTATTGTACCCCAATCTACATTGGTAATACTTGCTCCAATCTTTCCAAATTTTCCAGTATCAAATATAAGTGCACTCGAAAATACAGAAATGTCTGCAATCCATTGAGTCTGGTTGACTAATACCGTATGTCCTTCGGAAAGAGCTATTCCTGCTGGATTCCAAAATAGAGATTCGGCACCTCCTGCCATTGCCGTAAAAGCACCACCCATAGCTGAAGCTCTAGCACCTGATGGTATTGAAAGCCACTTCATACCTGATTGAGCAACTTTCTTTACTCCATCTCCATAAGCAGTGTTAAATGCGCAAAGAGACAGGGCTACCAAAAGTATTACACTTTTGTTTGTAATTTTCATTTTATTCCTCCAATAATTTTTACAAAATCTGTATTTGTTATTAATCATTATCTAACAACTACAAATTTTTCTATCGCTCCAGCGATAGAATTCCCGTTAATATCCTTTGCATTATCAACTTGCAGTATGTAAACACCACTTGCGATAAGCTGGTTTGATGTTGTAACCTGATCCCAACTTGCATCGCCACTACCACTTTCATGTTCAATAGTCTGTACTAGATCACCAGTAGAAGTATATATCCTTAGAGTACAGTATGGAGGCAGATTAACAATTAACAATTTATTGTCATCACCTGTAAAGTTAAAATCCCTTGCTTGAACAATATATGGATTTGGAACAATTCTAACCTTCTTTGCGTCTGCAGAACCTGGTTCAAATGCATATGCTGCGATTTCACTTCTATTAGAGTAAATCGAGCTCTCAAGCGATTCCGTATTTACTGCTGTCACTGCGTAATGATATGCTTCTCCACGTACAACATTATCGTCAGTATATGTCATTTGACTTGCGGGAATATCACTCTCAATTAAATTCCATAATAAATGTGTTCCTTCAGCATTCAATTCATTATATGTATCAACAAGGAATTCTCCTTTTTTACGATATATATTATAGTGACCAACATTGCCAGGATCATCAGAATAATTCCAATCAAGCTCTATAACATTAGGACCTGATATTACATTCAGATTTGGTGATGGTGGAGCTTGAGGAACATTCAGATTATTATTCCATGCCCACAATGCTCTATCCATAGTTTGGAATAAAGAATCTTTGCCGGTCGCTAGTAAATCATTCTTGGCTTCATCATCAAATGTTGCACCAGCTACATCTCTATACCAATCGCGCCATTCCAAGCCTTTTTCGATTGCTAGTTCTCTGGAAATTCCATTAGCACCTACAGCCCAAACAATTGTGACTGACTCACCTTTTTTGAAGTTATAAGGACCAAATGCTTGGAAAGGAAATTCAGCTTCCAGTGCTGATGGATCATCGGGCCATCCTGATTGGTCTTCAACAGTCTCTTTATTCCCCGAAAATGCCCAATCCCAAACTGTTGCAAATCCAGGAAAATCATCATCCCAGATATTATAGATATTCAAGTTACCCGCTATAGCATTAGGTTGATCATGATTGTCTGTAGCGTCAGTAGTTGAAGTTGGTACATGCAACGCTGAAAAACCTGCATAGGCATTTGATACAAATTCACCTGATGGTAGCGGTGTAGATCCACCTGAACCCGTAGCAAATCGTGGATCACCTGTATCATCAAATGCCTTTCCGCCTGATTCAAATTCTTCGATATCAGGATGGTCTCCATCCCAACCATAGGATATTGATAAGTTTCGTGCTCCAGCCACTAGATCGGATTCCATTTCTTCATAGGTAGCCCAATCATCCTTTGCTTCTTCGTACCACCTTGAATATGTAATCCATGTTCCTTCCGCCGTTTGAGGACTGTATCCTACTATGAAATATACATCTTTCATTGTTTGTGCGTCATCAGTATCAGCAGCATCATCTCTGTCCCAATCAAAAGTACATGTGTAAGTATTTTCAAATAACACATAATCATTATGATCATGATTCGAGAATGAATACGATTTACTACTCACATCAAAACCGGGATATGCCTTATATTTAACTTCAATCATTTCATCGGATGGTATACTTGGATCTACCGTCCCATTAAAAGCTCTTGATGATTGTTGTAAAGTTCCATCAGAATATACCCATATCTCAGGCGGAGCATATTTCCTGTATTCGAAGATTCCATATGGTTCTTCATTGAATGATACCGGGTAAAGATAAACTTCCTTTGAGTGTTCTACATTCGCTGAGTCTAACCAACTACCGACTGTAAAACCACTATTATACCAAACAACGGTGCCTGAACGAAATTGATCTTGTGGCCATTCTCCGGTTGGATCATCATCGTTCGTATTTAGTGCATCATTGGCATCAATCCTTAATTTATAATCTCCCAATACATGTGTGCGTGTTTGTGCAGTAAGTATAACTTGAAAGATAATCAAAGATACGACGATCAACTTGAGCACCGACCATTGTAATAATATTTGAGGTTTAAATTGCTTCATTATATTTTTTCTCCTCATTATTGTCTATAATTGAATTTTAACACCGAACCAGATGTATCTTGGGTTTACAAAATGTGCCCACTCATTCCATCCTAGTTCGATATAATCTTGCTCGTGATCACCGAGTTTATCATTACCTTTTTGATCACCCGTTTCCCAAGGAAAGTGCAAAGAATCAATATATTGATTCCAATATAGGGGCGAAGGAAATCCTTTATAATTAAATAGATTTTTCACTTGCATATATACACTAAATCTTGAATTTGCCACTTTGAGCGCCTTTTCTAACGTTATGTCTGTATTGAAGAAATCTATCTCTTTAGCATAATGTTGATCACTCAATCTTGCTTCAGGATTAATTAGAGTTTCGCCACCGGCCGAGTATTCTTGAATAATAGTTAGTCTCCAGTCACCTAAAATATTGTGACCTAATAGGTCAGGACCAAATGTTGCAGGAGTCTTAAAAGTAAGATTTGCAGTTACAGAAGGTACTGGAGCATATCGTTCCTGGGTGGTCTGTTCATTTTGCTCTCGCGCTTTTTGTCTATCTTCATAAATATACCTTAATCCAGTGTAACCAACGCTCTTAACCTCGTACTCAAGGGACACCCATCCATACCACCAATCACCATAACGCTTTTCAAGCTTTATTTCTAGACCTCTGATATCTTCATAGTTATTGTTTGCCCATGTAGCGATATCATTTGCAGCATCAAGTGCCACTATATTTTGTGAACTTAATTTATTAGTAACATCTTTATAATAGCCCATAAAATGTAATAACATGCCGTTTCCAAAGCCTTTTTCTAATCCAATCTCATATGAAATAGTTTTTGGCCAATTTGCTTGAATATTTGGAAGTGTGGCACCGGATGAATTTGGCCTTACTGTAAATAATCTATCAGTTACTGGTGGTTGATATAAGTGAACATAATTAAAGAACACTTTACTATCATCAGTAACAGGATGAGATACACCAAGACGAGGACTAATATACATTTTGTATCCTTGGTCATTAGTAGTTAAATCATCAAATGAACCATCATTTTCTCTAAAATGTGATAATGAATATGGTAGTTCTGAGAAAATGAATGCTGGATCAAGATTAAATGGAGAAGTACCAGGATTTAGATAGTCAAAACGTAAACCAACATTGGCTATCATTCCTTCGTATTCTATTTTATCTTGTACATATCCTGATATTGTTATCGGTGATTCATCAAAATACCACCAATTACCAGGGCTTACTTCATATGGTTCCGTAGTTGCGCCATGATTGATCTCGCGTCTTTCATTAAATTCAGTATATGAAAAATCTAATCCAGTTTTTAATTCATTATTTCTATTTATTTGAGTTACAAGATCAAAACCAGCTCTAATTCCTTGATATTTAGAATGATCTTGACCTCTTCCACCACCAGACATTAAGAAATCGCCAATAATATCATATTTTTCAATAATTGACCCGATTTCGCTGCCAACATAGCCAAACGGAGCTTCATCATAATATTTATTCCCGATCTTAGTTACACCTGAAGTATCTCTCAATGCAATTGGTTCTTGATTAGTTTTGTAGTTAGAATATTCAAAACTAACATCATAAAACGTCTTGTCATTTAATACATGATTTAAAGTTAATCCACCTTTATATTGATAAGTTTCAATTGGATTATAGTTCGCATCATGCCACATATATCTCCAAAAAAGTGCGTCTCTAGCAAACTCTGTTCCTTGTCGAGTTCCAGTTATCATCCCATTACTATCATCATAGATAGAGCCACTTACACCCTTTGCAACCATGTATTGATTTTGGAAAGACAATCTCATACCTGGTTTTGGAAACATTGTAAACTTGAGAATCGACGAATTATTGATCGAATTATTTCTACTAAACGGATACGCTAATTGCATATCTTCTGCCCTCTGTGAGAACAAAAATGTAACAGGCAAAAAAGGAACTTTACCACTAACAGAGAAATCTCCAATAATATCAGGCTTATCCCCATATTTCCTAATTCTATGTTGCCATTTCCAAACTTCAGCTAATTCCTGAGGTGTCATGTCGTTAGAATCATCAGGATCGGCTAGAAATTGTCGTGCTACTTCGTTCCATCCTACAAAAGTAAATGGATATGAACCATCATCTACCATATCACTAGATATACCAGTAAATGCATCTTCTCCTGCATAAACATTCCAAAACGGTCCATCAATCCCATAAGGACTTGGTCCAAAATGTTTCGCTTGGGGTGGTCCGTAACGAAGATCCAAGTCAAAACTATATTTATCTAAGCTACCATCCTTAGTTGTGACATTAACCATACCAGATCTCACATTACCAAATTCTGCATTAAAACCACCAGTTATAATCTCAACTTCTTTTATTGCAGTAAGATTTAGACCTGTCATAGGTTGTTGATTACGCTCATTTCTAGTTGATATTCCATCAACAACAATATCAGTTTCATTTATACCACCGCCCCTGACAACAAGACCTGTTCCATCTGAAGAAGCTTGCATACTGATACCTGCTTCGGCTGCCAAGATTTCCTCAAAATTATCCAAGGGACGATTTCGAAGCTCTTCAGCAGAGACAATTATTTGGCTTGAAGATACATCCATTTGAACGGGTGGCCTTTGTGCTTCTACAACTACAGTTTCACCTTGGATAGCTTCAGTCCTTAGTGTGAAATCAGTATTTGTAGTTTGATTAGTGCTGACGCGGACATTCTCCTGAAGTGTTTCAGCATAGCCTATCATTTGGGCCACTACTCTGTAGACTCCAGGTGAAACATTTAATAGTACATAATACCCATCCTGATCAGTTGAAGTACCTATACTTGTACCTTCAATTATCACATTAACTCCAATGAGTGGATCGCTTGTTGCGGAATCTACCACACGACCTGAAATTTTACCGCCAGCGCCAAAAAGAGCACTTACACCACCCAGTAAAACTATCAATAATACAAGAATCTTCTTGTATTGAGACTGATAGAAATTCATCATGTGTTCCTCCTTCTTTTAGTTTTCAAAATATATTTCCATTTATGTATCTAGAAATTGTTTGCCCAATTTGGATTAAAGATTTCATCATCATGATTTGAATGTACAAGAACATATTCTCCGTTCTCCATTCTATCAACAAATACAAATTCCTTAACCCCATTAATTGCATATATCCATGTTTCAACGGGTTTATTTATGCTAGTGTTCGAAAAATTTCTATTAATTTCCACTGGTGAACCATATTTAATAAAAATTCTTCCCATATCAGAATCTATACCGCCTTTTATATTCAAATCACAATAATTTAACCTGTTAAAGTGTTCTATCAAAAATTCATTCTTTTCTGTTGATAAATCAGGATCTCTTTTTTTCCAAAAATCAATTATAAAATTTTGTTTACCCTCATTTGAAAGTTTCTTAAAAAGTTTTTTCTCTTCGTAGGTAGCAATATACTTAATCTGGTTTTGATATTTTTTAATATCGTTTTTACTCATTGGCAACAGTTGATTTTTTCCAAACGGTTTATCGGTAACATTAAAGATTTTAGATGTTGTCAGAACATCACCGGTTGTTAAGTCTTTTATAATAATGTTAAGTAGGTACTTACCAACCTTTAATTCATTTTTTTTAATCACTTCAATACGTGCAGAATTTGACGCCGATTTTAATACTGAATCTGCTTCAGAACTTGTAATTAAATTTCCATCCACTCCGATAATTTCGTATCTAGGCAAATACCATGATTCATCATTCTCAGAGAAGAAAATGTTGTTTAGTTGATAGTAAATATATATTGTATTTTTTTCATCGTTTATATCAATATTACGATTTACTAGTGGTATTAAATTTAATCCTCCTTTCGAATAAATCGAATTTGCCTCACTTTTATCAATACTTTGTACCAACATTATATCACTGAGAGATGGACTACTGCCATATTTATCTATCGGCAATAATCCATTAATTTGACTATGATATTCAAGAAATGAGTCCATAAAGAATAAATTAATTTTTACGGTATCTTCAGTGGTACTAAATCTTTGCAGTCCAATATAATTAAGTGTACTATTTTTTATAGATTCTCGATCAATATCATAAGTCTTATCCAGTATTATTTCGCCTTCGATTGATTCTACCTTTATAGAAAGTTGCAGATCTTGGAATTGATTATCTATGTCGATGTAATTCAAATATGACAAATCGATTGAATAAGATAATTCAACTATAGTACTATCATTTGTTCCATTATATTGATAGGAATCTAAAAACATCGTTAAATCGCCTTCACTATCTAAATTATTCCCAAATAGTGCTGAAACAAAAATGATTATATTGGATATTCTTAAAATCATAATTTAATTCAAATAGTCATCATTTTAATCCGCCATTAAATATGCTGCTATTATGGCTAATGCCATACCTATCATAATAATAGGATTTGGTAATACTTGATATATTGCTAATGAAATGATTATTGTCAAAACTGGCGCCCCAGCATTTGTAAGGGGACTAATAATTATAGCTTTACCATATCTTAATGCATACACCAAACACAGAGCACCTACAGCATTTAATATTTGAATCATTGCAGCAAGATAAGGTCCTTTAAATCCCCAATTTATTTCTTGTGTGAAATCTGTCATTGCAAGTGCAAATGGTATTAAAAGAAGTCCGGTTACCATCATATAGAAGAAGATACTTTCAGCTTTCATACTCTCATTGGCAAATTTCATAACGAATGCTTGGAAACCCCACGCAAAAAATACTAACAGTGACAAACCAAGCCAAACGGTTGTGGAAGAGCCAGCTTCTTGAGGAGGTTGATATGATAAAAATATTATTGCTATCAGTGCTAAACTTATTCCTACCCATCCCTTTTTATTAGTTCTCTCTTTTAAAAACCAATAGGAAAGGAGGATTGTTATAACTGGTGACAAAGATATAATTGGAAACACCAAATATGCTGGTCCACCTCTAAGGGCTTGAAATAACACTAATTGTCCACCAGCTCCTGTAAATCCAATAACTGCTCCAAGAAAAATTGATTTGGGATCATACTCTAATTTCCATTTCACAAGTTTTAAAGCAATTATTGCTGGTGGAATCATTGTGAACGCCCAAACAGTGTATCCTAATGTGGCAGGAAAACCAGCTTTTTCTGGTATTTCAATTAAAGCTCCCCAAACCCCCCAAAAACTAACAGTTATTAATGTAAAAATGTGCCAATTCTTAAGTTTCATTCTACTATTCCCTATATTTTTGACATACCGCAAGCTGATGAATATGGTATTATTACTTGTTGTATATAATTATTAATTAGTGATTCTGGATCATTGGATATCATACCTTCTTTATATGAAAAGTATTGTTTAGGTAAATATTTTTCCAGGAGTTCATCAGAGATTCCCATAACTCCTGATAAATTATCAAATAATTTTTCAATCGATTTGCTTACTTTAGGATTTGACCAATAGTACCTAATCCTATCACTAAGACTATAAATTCGAGAATTTTCTATTTCATTTTTTGTTCCCGAATAATGATTAATCCAATACTTCGGATTTTTTAACATTTCATTTTCAACAATTTCAGACAAATAAGATAATTTGATTGATGTATTGAATCTAGATAATTCAAACTCTAATTCTTCTAGTTTAAATAATATCTCTCTGAATGCAAATGTTAATGCTGGGCCAACTTTTAAAACGGCAAAATGATTTACAACTAATTTCTTCAGTGAGTTTGGTGACTGATAATCAGTAGAATGTGCCTCATATACTAGATTATCATAATTCTCAATAAATTTTGTTAATTCTTTTGATCTAGTTGGATTATACTCAAAAACTTCTTTATCTCCGAATTCCACACCAGGTTGTGTCACCACTGCAACCACTCTATTCCAAGCTTCCTGAAGTTCAAGATATTCGAACTCTGATTTAGAAAGTTTTATCGTTTCCTCAGTAGATTCAATTGTTGATACTTCAGGTGCAGAATTCCCTGTTAAATCCATTCCACCCGGTTTTGGGACTTCAGTACCGATAACATATACTACATCCCCAGGGATATCAGATTTTGGAACAGCATCTTCAGCAACTTTACATAGCTCAGCAGCCCTATGCGAAATTATTTCCTTAGGTAGCATACCATTTTTATCCAACTTATCATCAGCGCATATAAAACTGGTATCTAGATGTATTTTTTTAAATCCTGCTTTGACGTATTCGCTTATGAGATGTTTTGAGTGCTCCATTGCTTTATCTACCGGTAAATTTTGCCAAGTGTTTGGACCAAGATGATCTCCACCAAGAATAATATTTTCTTCACCATAATTAGCTTCGTCTAGTAAATTAATTATATACTCTCTAAATTGTTTTGGAACCATACCCATATATCCACCGAACTGGTCAACTTGATTTGAAGTAGCTTCAATTAGGAGTACTGAATTATTCATTTTTGCATAATTAATTGCTGCTTTGAGAACATACTTATTAGAAGAACAAATTGAATAAATGCCTGATGTACCATCTGACTTGTGTTTCTTAATGATACCTAAAATAATCTCGCTATTGCTCAATTTTTTAATCATTAGTTTAATATAAAAATGTTCTCATGATGTTGATCAAGAAACTGCTTTAACTCCTTAGAATCTGGAGATGCAGTAGAACCTCCTAATTTGGTTGTTGCAATTGCACCACATGCGTTACCCATTTTTAAACTGTTTCTAATATCACTATTTACTAACCAACTTGAAATAAAACCTGCATTAAAACTATCGCCAGCACCAGTCGTATCCTTTGGTTCCACATTAAAAGTTTTTGTACGTATTACCTCGTCTTGGTATTTAGTAATGGCACCTTTTTCACCTAATTTGATAACTACGATTTTTGAATATAAACTTAATTTTTCTAATGCATCTTCAATCGTCGCACATCCTGATATATTTAATGCTTCTTGTTCATTTGGTAAAAATACATCAGTATTTTTTAAGACATCGAATATGTCCTCTTTCCATTCTTCATCTGGATCCCAACTAGGATCAAATGATGTTGTTACACCAAATTTTTTGCATTTTTCAAACAATTTATCACAATTTGACCTTATACCAGGTTGGAGATAATAAGATGCAAAATGCATATGCTTTGCCTGTTTTAGGAATTCAAAATCAACATCTTCAATTGAAAATTCTTCCATGGCGCCCATATAGGTAACCATCGCATAATTATGAGGGAAGGTCATTGAAACCGTAATACCTGTTTTGGATTTTTTATCAACTATAATACCTGAAGTATCAACACCTTTGCTCTCCAAAGTATCCGATACTAACTTACCATAATCATCGTCTCCCAATTTTCCAATAAAACCTGTTTTATTTCCCAATTTTGCTATGTTTGAAGCGAATATTGCAGAAGCACTTCCCATAGTCAACAACATATTTTTAGCTATTTTCTCTTTTCCGATTTCTGGAAACGTAGCAATATCTTGCAATATAAGATCGACATTCAATTCACCAACGACTATAATATCATATTTTCTATCAATCACCAATTTTCTCCAATTCTAAAGAGTTACAACCTGAGTTAAGTTTTGTGGTGTATCAGGATTAAGCCCTTTCTTTAAAGCTTGATAGTATCCCATATATTGCGCAATTGGAGCGTGGAGTATCAAATTTTCAAAATTTTTCATACCTGTACCTAATTCAATAATATAATCTGCTGTATTTCTAATTTCTTTTACTGCTTTATCGCAAACGACCAAGGTTTTTGCACCAAGAGCATGCATTTCATTTACTAATGATTTTTCTCTCTCCATTGTATCATTACCAATAAAGAACGTAATTAATGTACTTTCATTTACTCTTGACATCGGT
This sequence comes from Fidelibacterota bacterium, assembly GCA_042577295.1. GTDB lineage: Bacteria > Fidelibacterota > Marinisomatia > Marinisomatales > JAHJCW01 > JAHJCW01. The sequence continues at coordinate 12,356 of JBHPEE010000018.1, forward strand.
CCATGTCTAAACTCGAGTCCATGATATTCATTTGAAATTGAAATCGACATTTCTGTTACTTTTAGCATTGCTTCATTTGCAATTCCAAATAATGGTCCATGCCCTAGGAATACAAACGATTCAATATTATTAGTATTTATTATATCCTTAACAATTGATTGATTTTGTTTAACTAAAGCATCTCCAAATTCAGGAACCATTGCTAGGTTTTTATAATTGTATCCACCACTAATACTATCAGCAAGTAATTGTATTTGAAATAACATACTAGTAAAAGATCTTGTCATCACCACACTCTTCTCATCTGCTTCATCAAGTAAAAATTGATATTTACCATAATTTGTTAACCCACTTCCTTTTCGGCAAGTGACTGAACTCGTAATAATTCCCATTTTTTTATCAACAACATCACCTGCTAATAATACTTCGGTTGTTGTACCTGAACGAGAAATGAGAAATGAGGAATATTCATTTGATGTTTTAGGGAAAATTATATCCGGATATAAAAATACTTCTGCTGAAGGAACAGCTATTGCATTCTGTTTTGTGTATTTTGAAAATATGTTACTTGCAGACATACTAAGATAATAGGATGTTCCTGATCCAATAAATACATTCGTTTTACCAATAAGATCATTTCTAATGTTATCAATGTTCGTATTTTTTTTATCCAATACTGATTGCCATGTCTTCGGTTGTGACAATATCTCCTTTATTGTAATACTCATATTTTCCTCATACGAATTTGTATTTTTTATACTAATATTGTTTCTATTCCCAATTCTTTTAAACCTTTTAGCTGATCGTCAGAGATATTATTATCCGTGATAACTTTGTCTATAGTCGTGGGCTTTGTTATCAGACATAGACTCTGTCTATTGAATTTACTTGAATCAGCAACAGCAATAACTTGCTTTGACATTTCAACCATTAATTTATTCAACTGTGCTTCAAGATAATTTGGCGTTGTAAGTCCAAATGATAAATCAAACCCGTCTACTCCCAAAAATACCTTATCAAAATAATAGCTTCTGAGTATTTGCTCTGCTTGGGGTCCAACTAGAGAAAAAGACTTCTTACGTAATATTCCACCTGTCAACAAAACTTCAATATCACTTAATCCAGCTAATTCCGATGCAATATTAACTGCGTTTGTTAAAATTGTTAGATTTTTTCTATTTTTAATATATTTGACAATTGCTGATGTAGTAGTTCCTGAATCGAGTATAATTGCATCACCATCAAAAATCAATTCTGCCGCTGCTTTACCAATTCTATCTTTTTCTTCAGCATGCATTTTTACTTTTTCAAAGATTGATTCATCTAGCGCAACACTATCTTTAATTAACGCACCACCATATGATCTATGTAAAATTCCCTTTTTTTCTAAAAACGATAAATCATTTCTGATTGTTACTTCTGATACCTGAAATCGTTCACTGAGCTCGTCAACACGTACTTTTCTATATTTTGTAATTAAACGTACAATTTCATCTCTACGATTAATTGTATTTTTGTGATTTATCTTCAAATTTAATATTTAGTTGTAAATACTTTCGTTTCCTTGTGTTTTAAATATATTAACCTTTCGTTTAATTTCCAAATAGATATTTGTTATTATTATTTCTTTTGTTTAAAATTTTAATTATATAATATTTAGTGTAATGAAAAACCGTATTATACTTATTTTTGTATTATTAATTTCTAATATCATTATCCCTCAAGAAATGGAATCGCCTGAAAATATTGAGGAAAATATTAAAATTTATTTAGATTGTTGGGAATGTGACCTTTCATTTTTTCGCCAAAATCTGGAACTAGTAAATTTTGTTAGAGATCCAAAATTAGCTGATATACATATATTAGTCACTGTACAAATAACAGCTAGTGGTAGTAATGAATATGGAATAAATTTTATAGGACGTAATCAATATTCAGATATTCAATATAAACTAAAAACCATTTCAACAGCTCATGAATCAGATATATTAAGATGGGAAAGACTATTAAAAATATTAGAAATCGGAATTCTACCATACCTTTCTTATACTAATCAGATAACTAATATTAATATTAACTACAAATCTGAAAATGATTTAGAGAAAGTAGTAGTAAATAGCATTCCCTGGGATTATTGGGTTTATCGTCTAGGAGTAAGCTCTAGATTTCAAGCCGAAGAAAGCCAAAATGAATATTCCTTTAGCTCATCATTTAATGCTGATAGGATAACTGATTTGTTAAAATTTAAATCGGGGGTTTCATATTATATACAAAACGAAGAATATCTCGATGAAAACGAATTCATTCAAACCCGAAAGATAGAAGCGGAGTTTGACACCGATTTGATATATTCAATAAATCCTAGATTATCCGCAGGTATTTTTGGGAGAATTAATAAATCTTCATATCTTAATCTACATCTTGCATCTAATATTGGAGCTGCAATTGAATATAATATATTTCCTTGGGATAAATCAGATAGAAAAGTATTAACATTAGCCTATCAGTTAAATTCTAAATATTTTGAATATGACAAATTAACAATATACAATAAATTGAAAGAAACAAAAATGTCAGAATCACTAGAATTATCGTTAATACTAAGACAACCTTGGGGTGATATTGAGAACACTGTTGAAGCTTCTCATTATTTCTATGATTTTTCTAAGAATCGATTGTCTTTAAATACTGACATGACTATTAACATTATTTCAGGTTTTTCTTTCTTTACACACTTAAATGCTGAATTGATCCATGATCAATTATATTTACCATCAGGTGGTTCAACTAGAGAAGAATTACTTTTACAACAGAACCAATTGGAAACAAGTTATAATATCTTTTGGAATATAGGAATTAGATATACTTTTGGATCTATCTACAATAATATAGTAAATCAAAGGCTATAATTAGTTAATACTTTTGTCACAAGATTAGATTCGTATAAATATTTTTCGTTTATACATCCAATACGTGATATACCAGAGACAAAACCATACAATAAAACCCGTAATGATATCTGAAGTAACTACTCCCATCCAACAAAATAATGCTGTTGAAAAAGGATTAACAATCGAGTGAATTAGATCAGCTCCCCCCACATGAGCAAATATATAAATAAACAATGGATTCATACCTAATATTATCAAAAACCTTGTCCATTTATGAATTTTCATAATATCAATCACCCAATAGGATATTGCTAAAGCGAAGACTGTCCATCCCCCACTGTATATCACGAATGATGAGGTACTTATGCGTTTAATTATTGGAGTTATGTTTCCAAGGATTAATCCTGCCACAATTCCGACTAAACCAACAATTATCAGTGTTTTAAACTTTTTTATTTTCGATTTGTCTGACATTAGAAACTGTCCAATAATCACTCCCCACATTGTATGTGCAGTTGTTGGAAATGCATTGAAAGAAACCCAGTGACCTCCTGACAATTCCCCTGCTATTAGCATGTCGAACCATGCTCCAAAATTATGGCCAGGAGTGAAAGGTTGATCAAATCCTGCTATAGGAAATGCTCGATAGATTATTTCTACTACTATTAAAATGCATATTGAGATTATAAATTGTGTTTTCCAAGTCCTTTTCATCAACAGAAATGCAATGATGTAAGTAACGCCTAATTGTGCCAATACATTTTGAAAGTTAAATTTGATTTGTCCAGGACCAATACAATATAAAGCCCAACCTAATACAAATAAAATTAATGATCGTTTTATTGCATGTATTCGAATATCTACATAATTATCTCCTCTTAAGGTACGGTTTTTAACTGAATATGGAATAGCTACGCCAACAATGACCATAAAAAACGGTTGAATTAAATCCCAAAATCTGAATCCATTCCAAGGATGATGATGAAGTTGCTCACCAATTAAATATATTAAACTTCCTTCAAGTTCTGGTCGCACCATTGCATCAAATAACACTGTCCATTCCGCTATCAAGAGAAACATTGTAAATCCGCGGAAAAAATCTAAGGAAAGTAATCGATTCTCTAGCTGATCATTCATTTCTTTTGCTCTTAATATTTAAATGGATAATTTTTCATTGATTACCTTTAACAATGGTGTTTCGCCACTTTTCAAGTAATCTCCCATCAATGGCCAAATTGTCAATCCCCCTGCATTATTTTTAATAATATAATCTGATTTAAGAGCGACAGATTCTTCATCATCAAACGATACCAACGTACTGTTTTCTTTACTAATTAAATAAGGTGCTTGTGCTTGGAAATCCCAATATCTTTCGAACAGATCCATTTTTTCATTAATGTGAGAATATAGAATATCCTCACCGGATTTAAATATAGTTGTATCCGTACCACTATGAATACCATATATCTCTTTACAATTTGAGTACGAATGTCCAAAAAATACTGAACACAGAGTTATCTTTTCTGACGGAACATTATGAACTTCGTGATACAGTTTAAAGGCTCCATCTAAGCATCTAGCTGCATCACCTTGTGCTGGTCCAAATAAAGGTGAATTATGATTACTGATATTCCCCCATGGTCCATGTAGGTCATAAGTCATAATATTTATATAGTCCACGATTGATGAAATTTTTGTGACTTCTAAATCTGATAGATGACTTTCTGCCGCAGGTAAAGAAACAGTAAGTAAATAATTTCCACCAATAGTATTTTCGAGAGATTTGAGACTGTCTTTTACGGTTTGTAATAGTAATGTAAAGTTCAATTTATCATCAGACGTACCATTATGTTGTTTATAACCAGGGAATTCCCAATCTATATCAATTCCGTCGAATCCATAATTCTTAATATGTTTTACACACCAATGTGCAAATATTTCACGCTTTTTTGGGTCAGCTGAAACTTGCGGAAAATTATTTGATGTTTCCCACCCACCTATTGACAGTATGACTTTGGTGCCATATTGTTTTGCCAATTCAATTATCGATTTATTAATTTCTCCTTTAAGCAAGTGACGATCTGCATTGGGATCCATTCCAACAATCTCCCCGCTTTCCAGAGGATAAAAAAACGAATAATTGATCATTGTTAATTTATCATAAGGTATATTTTGGGGATTTAGAAGTTCTTGGTTCTGTTGCCATTTCCATGATAGATAACAGCCAATTATTTCTTTTTTTTCTACTGGTGTCTGGCACGATATCATCACAAAAATAAATAATATATTGAATTTTTGAATTGTACGCATTTTACTCCCTCTATGAATCTAATGTAAAAATATATTTTGAAATTTTCAGTATAAAATTACAAGTCTAAGTTTTAAAAACAATTTAAGATAAGGACAAGAAAATTATACGGTCAAAACTATCTCATTGTCCTTTAGATATTTGGTTAACTGTTCTCCCATGTATCTGACATCTACACCTAATTCTAATAACTTTTTTGTGGCGTTAAGATTATCGCTGCACGCTTCGCACGCTTCAACTTTTACTCCTGAATCAATCATCTCTCTTACCAATAATTGGTATTTTTTATCTTGTCTAATTAATTTTGCAGACGCACCCCATATTATTACATTTACACTTTGCCACCACCCATATGCTTTTGAATTAATTGTATACATTGTCAATAGATTGTCAATTGTTTCCATATTATCAGTGGTCCAGAGTATATTTAGTTTATCCATATTCGTTCCTATTAAGTTTGATTAAATCAATTTAGTTGCAGCATTGGATTTTATCGATTAGAAATCTTCTTCGGTGACATCTTCAATTGTTTCGTCTCTACTATTTTCTCGAGCACGATAATTATTGAAATTGTAATTCAATGACAGCATAACCGTTGGTGATTCTCTATTAGTTTCCGAATACCTATAATAATCAGTACCATTTAATGTTGTACTATGTTTTGCAGTCTTGAAAATATCTCCAATTTGTAATGTTGCTGATAGAGCTTTATCCATAAAATCTTGTTTAACTGCTAAATTTGTAACGAAAGAACCAACTTGAAGTCCTTGGGCTGTAACTGATTCACTATTATATCTATTGGTAACTTGTAATTTAGTGTTATCACCAAGTCTAAAATTGCTGTTAAATCTTAAATTCCATTGTGAATTACTTTTGTTAAAAGATTCATTTAAAATCTCACCTTCAATTTGATAATTATAAACATTTGCGCTTAACATAATATCTAACCAATCAATTTCCCGGAATACAATAGATGTCTCAAGACCAGTGGCATTACTTGTTCCAATATTATCATAGGTTTGAAAAATCACATTTTCAGCAAATGCTGACCGGACAGCTTCAATTACATTAGTAGTATTCCTGTGATAAAGTTCAAATGATAGTGAGTTTCTTCTAATAGGTACTTGAAACCCAAATTCATATGAATTTATATATTCTGGTTTAAGGCCTGGGTTTCCTTGTCTTACATTGAAAGCATCAGTCTGTATTAGAAATGGCTCTAGACGCCATCCGTGTGGGCGGCTAATTCTACGACTATAACTTGCAATCCATTGAATGTTTTTCATCTTATAAGACGAATGAATTGTGGGAAACAAATCCCATCGTTTGATCAAATAACTATTATTACTATCAATTAGGGCAATTTCTCTATCAGTATTTTCTAAACGCAGACCTGTTTGTATTCCAAACTGTTCACCCTTTCTTGCTAATGTTCCATAAAATCCATGAATACTGCGTTTATATTCAACCTCATACCCAAAACTTGGTTCAATTACAAATTGATTTGTGCTGGCATCATAAATGGAGGTTGTAGTTTCATCAATAGTAGAACCAATTCTGCCCTGATATCCTAGTTCAAAATTATAGATTTGAGCAAATGGTAACTCATAGTCCAATCTCAATCTAACCCTCTTTGTTGGTCCTTCCTCTGTAAATAATTGACCTTCAGTAATAACATGTTCAATTGTTCTTAGTTCTTCTACTGAGTGTTCATCTCCATTTCTGCTTTGGTAACTAAATTGTCCAGATAATTTATGATCATCTTCATTAAAACGATGTTCGTAATTTGAATTTATTGTTAGATATTTACCGGAGCGTTCTGATGATCTTCTACTGATTAATTCTTTTTGATTAGCTATGGTATTTGCCCACTCGCTATAGTTTAAATTAGAGTTTCTTTCTGCACTAAAATTACCCGTTCTAAAACCAAACAATAAGTTATCCTTACTACTGAGAAAGAAATCAACTTCCCCATACAATCCATATCTTCTTCGTTGAAATTCAGATTCTCCTTCAGAAAAAGTACTTGATATTGATTCATTGAATATAGTTTCGCTCTCTGAGATAGATTTGCTTTGATATAAACGGGTATTATAATTTGCTCCAAAATTTGCACTACCAAAACCATTTCGGTACCTCAACAAAAAATCGCCACCATACTTTTCATTTAGTCCACCATTTGCTTTAAATACACCGCTCATTCCATCCAATTGATTCTTTTTTGTGACAACATTTACTATTCCAGATATTCCTTCTGGATCATAATGGGCTGATGGATTTGTTATAATCTCGATTGTAGAGATTATAGATACTGGTATTTGTTGTAATATATCACTTGCGTCAAGATTGCTTGGTCGACCGTCAACCAGAACGGAAAAACTTGAACTGCCTCTTAATTGTACATTGCCTTCTATATCAACAGTAAATGATGGTACATTTTCCAACACATCAACTGCAGAACCAGATGTAACAGTTATATCTCGACTAACATCAATTACTTTTTTGTCTATTTGATATTCAATAATTGGACGATCGGCGATAACTTTAATACCTTCAGACTCTAGCACTGCCCTCTGCAATTTTATATATCCTAATAGAACCTTGGACTCACTTCTTGTAATAATAAGCTCATCTGTTTGGTACATATTATAACCAATATATTTTGCCTCTAAATAATAATTACCAGGTTCAACATTGTCTAAAAGGAAATACCCATCGTCGCCTGTTGCCATTCCTGTAATGAATGAACTATCGACTGGACTATAAAGAATAACATTTGCATACTCTAATGGTTGGTTAGATAGCTCATCAATAATTTTGCCAGAAATTGTTCCAGTTTGGTTTTGCTGCGCTATTATAGATGTTGTTATAAACAATCCGAGAAGAATTGATGTTAATATCCTGTATTTCATGTGTTTTTCATTAAAAAATTGGTTTAATTGTTTTAATTAGGCTCTAGGTCATCAAGTTATTAATTGTATCCAGTTAAGTATATTTAATATCAATTAAATTATTTATTGATAGGCCTATTTAATTATGCACAGAGTTATCAATTTATGACATACCCCCATTGTTTGGATTTTTCCATATAATGAAATCCAAACCATTCTCTTCTGCATGGGCTTTTACTTCCTCAGCATCTTCCTGCTTGTTAGAATTAATACCAATAAAAGTTAAAGCTTTTTCTATATAATCTTCGAAAAGAGCAGCCATTCTTTGATTATATGCATTTGAAACAGAGCATTGTGTTGCAATGAACATTATGACTATTGCTTTTTAATTCTGAAAGTCTAAAAGCGAATACTCAATACCATAATAATAATTAAGTGTAAAGTTTTCTATATTTACACTTTCTGCAGTTGATTCATTTATACCATATTGAGAATATGATATGGTAAAAATAATAAATACTCCTAACATTAAATTAACTGGTTTAGCAAACATTTTATTTATGCTCTTGATAATTACTTTCAAGTATACAAAACAAATTTTCATATAAAACAAAAATCATAATTGGATTTATCTCTATTTATTATTCGTTAATTATTATTTTTATTCCAATCTTAAACACTTGTAAAATATGGATAACTATATTAAAATAAAAGATAATAAAAGTTTAAAATATCTTATTAATAATAAAACGAAAGATATTTATATCAAAAACATTAATAAACGAAAGCAAAACTAAATATTTAACTCTAATGAGCAGCTTATCAAAATTTTGTAATAATCAAAAATAGGATATTTTCAAAACCATTTAATAAATTAAGGCAATTATTATGCGGAATTTAAAATTTCAGATAACTTTTTTACTCGTAGGCATATTCTTATATCATTGTAGTAAACATGAAATTTCAGATCAGTATATTTATCTGACTTCTTATATTGAATCAAACATTATAGTTGATGGCGTTCTTGATGATAATGACTGGAAAAATATCGAAAAAATATCACTGAAATTTAATAAAACCGGCGACGTTGTAAGTGACAATTCGATTATGACTTCAGTAAAAGCATGTTATAATGAACAATATCTCTTTATAGCATTCGAATGTAATGATGCGGACATATGGAGTGAATATACCAAAAGGGATGAACATTTATGGAAAAATGAAGTCGTAGAAGTTTTTATTGATACTGACGATAGTCCAAATACTTATTATGAAATAGAGGTTTCACCAAAAAATGTTCTATTTGATGCCTATGTTGTTCAACCGGATCAAATTGATGTTGATGATATCATTAAATTTGATATGCACGGTATAAAAACTGCAGTTTCAGTTGATGGTACTTTAAATAACAGAAACGATATCGATAAAAAATGGACAGTGGAGATTGCAATTCCATTTGCAGGTATGAATAAAGAATCTGCTATGATCGAATCTGACCTTAAGGCATGGCGTGTCAATTTTTACCGCATAAACCAGGTCAAGGAGGAAGAATCAGTCGGCTTTGCCTGGTCCCCAACCGCTAAGAATTTTCATGTTCCCTCAAAATTCGGAATATTAAAATTCGACAAGTAAATAAAATTGAAAGAGAGTAGTCTGTGAAAACAAGGGCAATCATTTTAATCATACTTTTGCATTGTTTGCAGTTTATATTTGGTGGTGAACCAGCTGCTGATGAAACAAAGAGGATTATTGAGGAAATCCATGCTCATAATCAAGGAATGGCGATCTGGTGGACTGGACATAATGGTTGGTTAATCAAATCAGATGATATTCTTATTGGAACTGATTTGGCACTTGAATCTGATGAACGTGATATAGCTTCACCTGTTTCAGCAAAAGAACTCGCTGAATTAATTGATATTTCATTTATCACACACGAACATGGTGATCATTTCGAGCGTGAAACTTCGCGGATTTTGGCTGAGCAAGGTGATTGTCTATTCGTAATGCCTGCAAATTGTCGAGAGATTGCTATTAGTGAATCAAACATCCCAAAAAAAAGGATCAAAGTAGCTACCCCTCGAAAACCATTTAATATTGGTGATGTAAAAATAGAACCAGTACGAGCGATTCATGGAAACTCCAAATTTGCAGTATATTATGGTGCAAATTTAGAAGATTGTGGCTATCTGATAACCATTGGTGATAAACGATTACTTCAAATGGGAGATACCGTATTATTAGAAGATCATTTGTATCTGAAACAGGTCGATGTTTTGTTCTTTTCACCAACGGAACATAATACACATATCGATCCATCAGTAATACTTATAAATGAACTCGAACCGACTTATATTTTACCTCAGCATAGGAACACTTACAAAGTCACACCTCAAAACCGATATTGGACAAGCGGTTATCCATACGAAGTCAAATTCCGTTTATCAAAGAACTTGCAGCAAAATTATTATGTATTAGAAATGGGCGAGAAATTAATAATAGAATAATTTATTTTTATTAACCATACTGGAGGGAATATTATGATATCGTTTAAAATAATCATGACAAGCATAATCATTTGTTTTTTAATTGTTAGTCAACTTTCTGCTCAATCGTCAGATTTAAAATTGGTTGATTGGCAACCGGTTAGCCAAATGGTTACTAAAGAAACAAAAATAATAAAAGCAAAGTATCCTGTAATCGATATCCATAATCACTTAGGAAAATTGGAAAACACAGAAAAATATCTTGAAGAAATGGATGCTGCTGGTGTGTGGAAATGCGTTAGTCTTGATGCTAATTCAAAGGATGATTACTACAAAGAACATATTCGTGCTTCACAAGCTGTTTCAAAAAATCGATTTTTGTTATTTTTCCGTCCAGATTTCAGCAAAATTGAAGAACCTAATTTTGGAGAAAATGAAGCTCTCCGATTGGAAGAAGCTGTTAAATTAGGTTGTAGAGGACTAAAGATTGCAAAATCATTGGGATTAGGATATAAAGATAGTAGCGGAAATTTAATTAAAGTTGATGATCCCAGAATTGACCCGATTTGGGCTAAGTGTGGTGAGCTAGGCATTCCTGTAGAGATTCACGTTTCCGATCCAAAAGCGTTTTTTACACCGATTGATAAATATAATGAACGTTATGATGAATTAGGAAATAATCCAGAATGGTCCTTTTATGGCGATGAGTGGCCATCCAAGGAAGAAATATTGGACGCACGCAATCGGGTAATTGAAAGACATCCAAACACCATATTCATTGGTGCTCACTTTGGCAATCTACCCGAAGATCTTGGTGTTGTTGGTATATGGCTTGATAAATATCCCAATTTTTTCATAGATATTGATGCACGTATCAGTGAACTGGGCAGACAACCCTATACTGCGCGTCGATTCTTTATTAAATATCAAGACCGAATATTATTTGGTACTGACACAGCTTGCAATGCCGAAGCATATCGCCTTTACTTCCGATTTTTAGAAACTGATGATGAATATATCGATCCAAGTTCGGCTCATAAACTACAGGGACGTTGGATGATTTATGGACTTTATCTTCCGAATGAAGTATTGGAGAAGATTTATAACAAAAATGCACAGACGATTTTAGACCTGTATAAGGGATAGTGCCTATTGCAAGTAGATTAAATAGTCTATTAATCCATTATTTTATCATTCTGAGGAGGGTAAGATGAAAAAAGTATTTAGAGTAACTGAAATCTTGTTAATCGTTGAGCTTGTGTTGACCAGCTTGTTGTGTGTCGCATGTGCACGGAAGGCTCCTAGTAACGACATGGTATTGAAGCGTGGGCATGATGGTGAAATAGCCCCACTCGTCGCGCTGCAAGCGCTTGACTATACGGAGAATCCTGTTGATATTCCCAATCCTGACAGAGGTTTTTACAGACCGGAAGGATATGTAATTCCGGTGGATAGTGGAACTCCAGGTTTTCCAGACTTAGGAGCTATTATTAGTGGTACCACAGTACCTGTTAATGCTAGCATAGTTTATATGGAATTTGATCTGAAGAACTTTTCGTCGAATGCCCCCCTCAATGGAAAACCCATCGGACCCTGGAGTGCTGATGGTGCAGTGCCCCCAGCTTACGGAACAACCCAACCTCTAACACCCGCTGCGCTTGATTATGTAAGGGCCGCGTTACAAAGAGTTAGGGATAGCGAAGCGGTTGCCATCGTAAAATTTAATTATGACGGACGGGGCCATACCTATGTTGATAATAAGAATTTTGACCAGGTCATCCATGATTGCGAACCTGGTGCGCCAGAAGGTCGAGTTTGGTATGAAACCGGCATTCGGAATGAATCTGATTTGTGTGGTATATCCGGTCATGAGGACAAAACCTGGGTACAATATCATCTTTGGCAGCTTGGAAGTATTTTCAGTGAATTCGAAGACTGCATAATGGCTATTAAAGCGGGTATCTTTGGCCCTTGGGGCGAAATGCACTCGTCATCATATGCCAGAACTGCGGAGGGTTACCACTGGCTTTTGAAAGCATTACTAGGCTATGTCCCCCCTTCGCGTTCAATCTTAGTACACCCAGGCGGAGTCATGGCTTGGCATAACATTGAGTATGGTACCGATTATAGCTTTATTAATTTAATGCCGGCCCCGGTACGTGGAACACCTGCGCAACGTTTCGGTATGTTCAACGATAGTTATTCGGCGGGCTCAAGAGGTGAGTCTTATGATGACAATGGCTCACTTTCCGAAGGTTATCGATTTATTGGAACTGGGAATCAAGAGGATTTTGATCGCAATGCTGCTTTAACATGGATAAGAAATCAAAATAATTTCTATGGTGGTGAATCAGTTAGACCCGGTTCCGACGATAATATCTATCCCCGATTTCCAAACGCTGTTTATGAAGCCGCTTATGCTCAAACGACTCATTTGAATACAAGTTGGAACCGAGATACATATAAACTCTGGGGTGATTTTGTTTATAATGAAGAAAATGTCACCGCACCTTTTACGCCACCACATGATGGAGTGACTCGAAGGGCAACCTATGACCCTGTATATGACGGCAGAAGCGGCATGGAATATATCCGTGACAGACTGGGCTACCGTTTAGTTTTGCGCGAGTCTAAGGCAAGTGAATGGGTAGGCCAGAATGGTAACCTGAGATTTGAAGGGAAGATCCAAAACGTCGGCTTTGGTAATGTAGTAAACAAGAAAAATATAAGGATCATTCTGAAAGCCAGGGATGGTTTTAACACTTACACGGCACTTACAGACCTTGACGCAAAGGATTGGCAGACTGATTTGGACAGCAGAGCAGACAATACCGCTGCATGGTGTGATTTAAACTTCTCAATTAATATGGGCGCATTTGGTGAGGTGCCTCACGGTGACTATGATATTTACCTGAAACTCAATGATCCGAAAGAAACTAGCACTAACAAGCGCTGCATACGATTTGCGAATAAGGGGAATGGTTGGAATGCTGACCTTGGTGCAAACTTAATTGGTTCGACTACAGTTATCCCCTAAAGTTTCATCGGCAAAGGTGTACATTTATAATATTAAACTGGAGGTTTGCTAATGAAAAAAGTATTCAGCTTGATAAAAAATATGATAATTATTGGTCTGGTACTCACAGCTTTGTTGTTGGTCGCATGTGCTGGGAAGGCTCCAGTAAAAGACATAGTATTTAAAGGTGCGAGTGATAAAGAAGCAACCGCGCTTGTGCTACAGGTGCTTGACTATACGGAAAATCCTGTTGATATTCCGAATCCGGACAGGGGCTTTGAAAGAGGCAATGACGACGCTGCCGGCCTGGGAGCCTTTATCCCTAATAAACCGGGAGGTTCAAACTATTGGGGGTATATGACAATTCCAGCCAGCGCCAATACAATTTTAGGTCAAACCTTTAAGATGGCTTACGAAATGACCCCGCCGATCTATTTTGGTCCGGAAGGAGTAGGTCCTGAGTATAGCAACGTCCCTGTTGAACCACGCATAGTTCAGTTCTACCTTGTCCTAAATGAATTTTCGTCGAATGCGTGGTGCGATAGCTACCCCGGTCATCCCGCTGAACATTCTCGAGTAGGAGTAGATGGACCCATAACGTCCTATGGGCTTGATTTCCTGAGGGACCAACTTGAATTCATAAGATCCAACACCAACAGTGTTGCGCATATACGCGTTTGTTATGACCCAAAAGGCTGGAACCATTTTGTTTGGACTGCAGATAATCTTAATTATGAAGATGACGGCCCCGCATCCGCCAATGAAAGATACTATTATAAGGCAGACTACGAAAAACCTATTACGAATAAGAATCGTGCTGCTCACATTGCAAAACCAGGCGCGGGCACATGGAGAGGATCTTCGCCAATATTTAGAATGTGTACCGTGCCCGGGTTCACAGATGTGAATTGGGTACAGTATCATTATCATCAGCTTAAGCCAATTTTCCAGGAATATTCAGACGTTATATGGTCATTTGATTCGGGCACATTTGGTCCATGGGGTGAAACCCACTCAAATTATGAGGCTGAAGTACCGGGCTATTACAAAATCATCTTAGATGCATTGCTGGACGCCGTTCCCGATGATAAACCGATAATGACGCACATTGGCGGATTCCTGGATTGGTATAACCGCACATACAATACTACTTATGATTTTGGCACACTGGATAACTTCCCAACACCGGTACGTGGTACGCCAGAGTCGCGTTTTGGTATGTTCGACGACTCAAATGGTTGGTCAGCAG
>JBHPEE010000019.1:0-26386 GCA_042577295.1 Fidelibacterota bacterium
AATAGTTTCATCGCAGGATCAACTAATACTGTTAATTTGTTTTCATTGATTGTAATCGTAATGTTTTTCATGGTTAATATTACAATATCTTGAATAAATTTTAAAAGAATCCTATTGATCTGTTAGCGTATAAACTATTGTTGCACTATATGTACCAGTTGGAATTGATATTACTGATACATTTTGAATTTGGTACTGAATTGGGATACCCTGACGGTTTTTATCACCACTGAAAAATATTACTGGTGAACCACTGGTAATTACCCTATAGCCTATTCCACCTATTACTGGCCTTGATCCATTACCATCTCCGGTACGCTGAACGCTTAGTATGAATCCAGGCCAATCAATATCAATTTTATTAATGGAAACATTCCATGGCTGGGGAGCTTTAACATCTAATATAACCTGGTCAATATTGCTTTCATATGTATCTGCAAAATCTTCACCGGCTTCTGTTATACCAGTCGTTGGTATTGTATAATTCCAATCTCCGGTTACAATAATAGTCCTAGCTTGCCCAATAAGATTTTGTGCATAAAATGTAATAAATATTAATAATGATACTTTATTCATTTAATTGCCAATTGTATATATTATTACCATATTTGGTATAGCAGTAATTTCTAATATTGAATAGTCAACTATACTAGCATTGTATTGAATTTCATGTCCTCTATTCTCTCCGCTACCTGTAAAACAGCCATTAATTTCGGAGATAATTATCTGTGCAGTTGTTGAAAGATTGATTGTGCCTGCGGAAGTTCCCTTAACTCCGCCTCCACCCGGGAAGCATTTCCTACAACTAATTCAAGGTTTAAACCCGGGATATTGAAAGGGCTTTCAATATGAGCTGTTATGCTCTTCGGAGCACCAAGTGTTGCAGTATAATTTATCCATTTTGTATCACCTGTTTTGGGTGTTAGTTCATTACCGGCTTCTAAAGGAACATCGAATTCTAAAATTATATCATTTGTATTAGGTTCAATATCGAGCAATAGAATATCGGGAATAGTTAAACCAAATAATCTTTCGTCAAGTAATTTTGCTATCTCAGCACAAATAATAAAGATTGCGGAAGTAAAATAAATCCAGAATGCAATAACAATTAGTAATAATTTACGGTAGTACCCGGGGCCGGACTCGAACCAGCACGAGCTCATCACTTGAGGGATTTTAAGTACTTTGTTCGTGTTAGCTAACAGCTAATATTTCTATGCTTATAGGAAATTACAAAAAGAGGTATTACAAAAGTATTACTTAAATATCCTTATTAGAAAAGTTCAATCTATTTTTTACTCCCCTCAACATAAACAGAAGGTTCTAATGGGTAATTACCTTTCTCTGACTGATCAAAATTATAACGAGACCATTCATCTATTTTGGAAGTGTTAAAATCCATTACCTGAATATCTACAAAGTTTGACCTTTTTAGTAATCTTGGTAATGAAAAATGGTCATACATCCAAAGGTTTTTTTCATTATATAACTCAACGAGAGATTTTTTTGAAAGTTTTATAAAATACTCACGCCTAAGTCGATACCAAAACAGTTTTACAAATTTTAAAATATCCTTATTTGATAACAAATTTAGAAAATGATTTTTTAATAGTTTCATATAGTTACTAGAGTGTTGCTTTTTACTCTTAATCCTAAAGGACTCAAACACATCACCGTTACATCTTTTAATCTGATCCCAGTCAACATCACCTGCGGTTAACTTTTCACCCATCATACCTCCTGGTTTCAATCGCACCATCTGGTCAATTAGGTCTGCTACTCCCCATTCGTACCGTATTTTGTTATCTGGAAAAGGATGGCGTAGAACTTCTTCAAGATTTTTTAGATATTCTCTGGCTGCAGATTCTAGGTCGGGAACAACAACTCGGCAAATTCCTCCAGGTTTCAGAACACGATTAAGTTCATTAGAAAATTTAATTCCTCCTTCATGTGTCAAATGTTCAAATACATGATTACAGTATATTGCATCAAATGTATTTTCTTCAAATGGCAAAGGTTTTCTTAGCTCATAATGGTAAAGATTGGGAGGCACATCAAGATATGGCAGAGTGGAAAATTTTATATTGTTCCATTCCATATACAATGGGTAGCGATTCGTAAATTCAAATGACGTGCCAGTTCGCCAAATATGGAGTAAGAATCGTTTATCAGGGTTTTGTATTAATTGCATAATATTTCTCATTAAATAATAGAATTACAAATTTCTCTAAATTGTTTTATGAGCGCATCTAATCTCAAATAATATTTTTTTAATGCCAACTGCTCTTTTTTTAGGTTAGGACCTGACCTTAGGGATTGCCATCTATTTTCAAGCTTATCAGCTAGATCATCCGATTTATACGGATCAAAATATACAAATCGCCTTGCGTGCTGCTCTCTGTGCATCGGAATATCAGATACAAATGCCTCCTTACCAAGAGAATGAACTTCATCAAGGAGAGCACTATGACCTTCAAATAAGGATGGCTGCACTACAGCTGCCGCGCCACGAAATAGTTGAATCTGATCCTGTCTAGGAATCAATCCAAGAATTTGTATATTTTCTTGAAGCTCCTGGGTTTCAATATAAGAATACAAATCTTTCTCGTATGTAGGATTACGATAATCTTGTTTAAACCCTGTACATACTAATCTGATATTATTTTTATTCCTTTTTTTTAAGATGGCAATTGCTTTGAATAAACGCATGTGATTTTTATGAACCCAGAATTGGCTAGGGTAAATTAGATACTTTCTTGGTACATGGTACTTTTGAATTACGTTTTCATAATCATGAGTTTCCCATTCTGGACCAAGCCACATTGTAAATGGCATAACTCGGATTTTATGAATATATTGGGGAAAATATTTCAGCACATCACTTTTAGAATACTCATTACTAACAATCACTAAATCAGATAACTTTAGAATTTTTTTTGTATGATGCTCTATACGTAAAACTTTAGGAAAATACTCTGGAAAATATTTATACTGGAAATCAGGAATCCAACTAATTTTTTTAATCGAAGATGGGCCATTTGTAAGTAATCCATTTGCAGGGAAAATGATTTGACAGTTTGCATCCAATAGCAATTTTGGAAGGTCGTTTTTTATATCACCCAATTTTTCTCGGTGAATCGCTGCTTTCCTAACAGCTTTTATTAAAAATCTAAATTGTGCTAATTTATACCCGTAATCAAAATTATAATATCTCAATGACTTTGTAAATTCGTGGACACCTTCATAATCAGTTTTAGTGTGTATATTTTTCTTTATAAATAAATGAAATATTTGTTGCTCTGATTTAGACAACAAAGAGTTTGCATACAAAAAGCTGCTAATATAATTAACCCCCGCAATCCAACCTTTGGATCCGGTCCCATTAAGCCCAATCGTTAATTTGTTCATATTTTTTTTTGTGTTAATCAGACGATTACTTGATGTTGGTTTATGATCGATATTCAGCGATTTCTATAAATTAACATTAATACTGTTTTAGCACCAAATCATATAGTAAAATATTTTGTCATATTTTATCAATTTTAGATAAAGAAAAAGGAGAGCATTTACACTCTCCTTCAACTCTCTACCTGTTTAAATATCAATAACTTACAGTAGTACCCGGGCCCGGACTCGAACCGGCACGAGCTCATCACTCGAGGAATTTTAAGTATTTTGTGTCGCTAGCGTATCTCCTTATATAGCTGAATATACAGTAATCTGTGATTTACCTTATCCCGTGGTTATACCACAAAATGAATGCTCGCCCGTAAGGACCGTGCTCTACGATGAGCGATTTTGAAAGTGTACTACACTTTTGTCCATTACTGTCCACTTGTATCCACAGAAATTCTATCCACGATAATCTGATATTTTATTTAACAAGTTAAAATCCAATTAACAGATATAATTTAAAACATATCTCAATCTGTATTGTACGCTACTGGTCAAGTATCCTAATTTGTGCATGCATTTATTTAAATTATAATACGATAACAATATGCTAATATCAGGAGTATATATGAATTTTATAAAGTTAGTCTCGATAATATTGTCCACTTCGTTTCTCATATTCGCACAAAATATTCCTACTGGTGATCATGCTCTTGGGACAAAATCTTATGATGATTTTGAAGAATCTGACGTATGTCAAAGCTGCCACAATGATATTTATCAACAATGGAAACAATCAATGATGTCACAATCGTACACACATCATTGGGATGAAATTGAATATTTTGAATTAGCCGTACCGCATGGCGAAGTTAATCCAATGTACAAACCGGTTGCTGATGGCTGTAATGGGTGTCATACACCTATGGCATTTTTTGCCGGCGATGTACCTCCTCCCCGCCCTGAAGAAAATAGTCGTGCAAATGATGGCGTGAATTGCGAAGTATGCCATTCTATTAAAGGATTCGTAGGCGACGTTCCGTTCAATTTTAATTATATTTCTGATCCAAGTGATGTCAAATTAGGACCAAAAGAGAATTTAGAATCACCATATCATGAGATTGAAAAGATTGACTTCATGAGTGAAGCGGAATACTGCGGAACTTGTCACAACGAAAAAAACCCCTATGATGTTTGGGTAAAATCCACCCAATTAGAATGGGCTGAAGGACCTTATGCTGAGCAGGGTGTAGCTTGTCATCAATGTCATATGCCAAAAGCAATGGCAAAAAATGCAAAAATGTCCGATCCAAATTTAGTATCACAACATTTATTCCACGGCGCACATGACCCAGGCAAGGTTGCGAGCGTAGTTGAGATTCGCATGCATCCATCTGAAAGAGAAGTAGAAATTGATGACGGAGTTGTACTAAATGTTCAATTATTTAACGCAAAAACCGGTCATAAATTTCCATCAGGCTCAGTAGAAGATCGTATAGTTTGGTTGGATGTTACAGCAACGGATTCAGAAGGAAAAGTGTATCACCTACCTGTCGATAAAAAGGGTTTTGAAGGGGAAGAATATACAATTGCATCTAATGAATTAGCTTATACAGATATGGGTATTCCACTTAAAATTCCAAATTTTGAAGGTGTTCAACGAGATGGTGTTCCAATCGGTGATAGAATTTTCAGGATGCCATATTTCGATGAAAACGGAATAATGACAATTATGCAATGGAATACGCGTTCTTTGGGGATAGACTATCGTTTCGGACCGCGAGAAACCAAAATTGAAACTTATACTTTTGAAATGCCCGAAGATGTTGCTCCCGGTAAAATAACTTTTAATGCTACATTAAATTTTCAAAAGTTAGTTAAACCGGTTGCTGATTATCTAAAAGTTCCTGAAGAAGAAAGTGAAATAATTTTAGTCAATACTGCATCAACATGGGTTGAGATCTACGAATAAAAGGAAAATTATTATGAATTACAAATCAATATTATCAAAAATATTTATCATTTTTGGAATTGTTATCTTTGTATTACCAGAATCGATATCAGCAATACCAGCATTTGCTCGTGAGCATAAAGTATCTTGTACAACCTGCCACTCCGTATTCCCGCGTTTAAAGGATTACGGAGATGAGTTTGCAGGAAATGGTTTCATCATGAAAGAAGCCGTCAATAATAGAAATTTTGTAAAAAGCGGTGATGATCGACTACTTTTGAACAAAACATTTCCATTGGCTGTAAGGATGGAAGCTTTTGGTTCCTATGATGAAAGCAAGGATGTTGAATACGATCTACAATCGCCATGGGGAATAAAACTATTATCCGGTGGTACCTTGTATAAAGATATCGGCTATTATTTCTATTTTTATATGTATGAACGTGGTGAAGTTGCCGGGATTGAAGACGCTTATATTCATTTTGACAATGTATTCGATTCCAATCTAGATATTATGGTCGGTCAATTTCAAACATCAGATCCTTTAATGAAACGTGAATTGCGATTAACCTATGAAGACTACATGATTTATAAAACAAGAATAGGTTTGTCAAGCATTGATCTAGCATATGACCGAGGAGTATTATTTGCTTATGGACTTGAGCAAACCAGTACTGATATTGTTGTCATGGTTACAAATGGTAATGGCAAGCCGGAAGCTGAAGATCGCAGATTAGATACTGATAATTATAAGAATCTTGGATTAAGAGTAAATCAGAGCTTAAATGATATTATTTCCGTTGGTGGGTATTATTATTTAGGTAGTGAAAAATACTCAGAAAATAATCAGATTAATGATGTAACCTACTACGGTGCTGATTTTAGTGTTAGGTTAGAAAATATTGAACTGACTGCCCAATATCTAAATAGAAATGATTCAAATCCGGTATTTGGAAATACTTATAAGGATGTTAATACTGATGGATATATTGCAGAACTAGTATATTCTCCTGATATGAATAATTCAAAATATTATATAACTGCACTTTATAACAATATAGATTCGGACTTATACAAATACCAAACTGCCACTTTGAGTTACACGTATTTAGTTGCAAGAAATTTAAGATTAGTAGGTGAATATACTTACGATTTAGAAAATGAACATAATCGGTTTATATTAGGAGTTATTGGAGCGTTTTAGTATAATTACTTAGACAGCTATTATCTACCAGCTATAAACGGTTAGATAAGAAATAGTCTATTCCAACCTATTAAAAAAGACTCAACATTGTTGAGTCTTTTTTTTGTTAAATATTAATAACAATTTCCATAACATAGCTAAAAAGGGCACAGCGCATATAGACGGCTCTCCAACTGTGCTACACTTCTGTCCATTACTGTCCACTTGTGTCCACTAATTTTTAAAATTAACATCTCTTATTGACAATTACCAGTACCTCCACATGCTTCGTCCAACGACATTTTTACCAAATTGTCATTAATAAGCTTATTAATTACTGTAATTACAATTGGATTAACAGTGTCTATGTAAACATCAATGCCCACATTGTTGAATCCAGTTAATGGTCTCCTACCGATTCCTGCGACAACAACTGCATTTACGTCATTGTTTGCTAATAGATTGACAGGAACCATGCAGCCACCGTGTTCGTGTCCTTCATTATTTAAGACAGTTTCTTTTTTAACTATTCCGTTTTCCACATCAATCAGTGTAAATACATCACAATGTCCAAAATGTTCTGATCTAGTGCCGTTCAAGCCACCTTCTCCATTGGAAGGTACGGCTATTCTTATATTATTCATTTTTATTCTCTTTATATTTTGTCTTAGTTGATTTATTCAGCCATTGATAGTAATGTTCAGATCCCGTCCTTAACATTTTAGTCCCGCATTTTGGACATTTTGTTTCATGGCATGGGATACCCCTGATGTGTTTAACTGATGTATCACATTTTGGGCAGATGCATTCACCACCTTTACCTAGTCTATTTTTAATATTTTTATTCATATGATTAAATAAGAATTAATATTTATAAACCAAATCGCTACTCTAAAATTTATTTGTGTTATAATTACCTCCTTTAATTCTTATTGCCTTACCTTTAATAAGACCCTCGCCAATTTTCTTGTGAGCTGAAGCAAGGATTCTACCAAATGTTTGGCGGGAGATATCCATTATTTCAGCCGCCTTCACATGATATAAACCTTCATAATCGGCCAATCGTATAGCTTCTATCTCATCCACTGTTACACAAACTTCATCAAGATTGGTCAAGGAAATCCCTCGGGGCTTAAAGTAAGTATATAGTGGCGATGTTTTGACAAATCGACATTTTTTGGGTCTTCCAACTGTCCTAAATCGATTATTATTCATAGACAATATTAAGCATATGCCCATATTTATAACAATACCTATTATTTAAAACCACCGTTTTTGGTACTCTCAAATTAGACTGGTTGTTTTGGGAAGAACTTACGAGACAATCTAATATAACTCTGGCCATGAAAATGATGCACAGTGCTTACAGAAATTAATTCTTTGATTGCACTATCTCATTCCATAATAGTATTTATCCATTCAATGATAGTCAGTGCTAGATATTCCCTGGAATTTTTAAATGAATGATCATCTTGAACTGCAGTAATTGTTACATTTTTTGCTTTCTCGTATTTTAACTCGCGATATAAAGGTAAAACAATATTTTCGATTGAAACGCTATTATCATCCCATCCAGCGATAAGTAAAATATTTTTTTTAATAAGAAAAGGAACACAATTTAATAAATCGTAAGTTGGATTTAGCTCAACAATTCTCATTTCAGCAATTTCTTTTACTGTTCCTCCTGGTCCAAATCTTACAATTTCCTTCTCCATTTTTAATTCATCAAACATATTATCAATATCTTTTCTCATTTCTGGATTACGATTATACTCTTTCATAAATGCACCATGGTCGTTTCCACCAATAGAAAATACAGAATTAATTTCTGGATGGTTTGCAGCATAAGTCATGGCCATTCCTCCACCGTAACTATAACCGCCCAATATAATGCGTGTTGTGTCTATTTTGTATTTGTGAACATTCTCTGGTTTGTGAATAAAGTCAAATGCGGCCTGAATATCCTTTTGGGTGTTTCCGAAATTCAATTCCCCTTGACTTTGATGAGTTCCACTGTAGTTAAAGATCAATGCATTAATACCAGCTTCAGATAATATCCTTCCAATACCAAGTACATCTGACTCGCCTCCCGGGAAGCCTGGTAATAAAATTGTAGTAGGATTTGTGCCTTTTCCATTTGAAATATAGAACTTCCCTTTTAGAAGAACTCCATTTCGATCGATGGTAATGTCTGAAGGATTAGAAGTCTGACATTGATAACTTGTAAGCATGATTAAAATGATTACAACTGTCTTGATTATTCTCATGGGAATCCTCCTTAAATACTAATTATAGAAAATTGCTTTAAGAGTTTCAGTAGGGCGTAAAGTACTATATTTCGTATATATTAGATACTTAAGACTATAATTAGTATAAACGAATAACAAGTAATATTATACCCGGAGCCGGACTTGAACCGGCACGGACTCATCATCCGAGGGATTTTAAGTATTATGGGCTTACCAATTATCTATTGATATATAGCCATATACGGCATTCTCTGTTTTGCCTTATCCCGTGGTTATACCACAAAATAAGGCCTCTACCGTGTGAAGACAGTGTTCTACAAGGAGCGATTTT
This sequence comes from Fidelibacterota bacterium, assembly GCA_042577295.1. Taxonomy (GTDB): domain Bacteria; phylum Fidelibacterota; class Marinisomatia; order Marinisomatales; family JAHJCW01; genus JAHJCW01. The sequence continues at coordinate 9,108 of JBHPEE010000019.1, forward strand.
AAAAGTGTGCTACCACTGTGCTACACTAATATCCATAACGTCCAATTCTGTCCTATTAAATTGAATTATATGTTAGTTGATTTATTAGTAAGGTATATAACTATTCCAGAGTACCTGTTTTTTTTGTAATCTATTAGTATGAAGTTGACCAAATTTCTAATAAAAGCGAAAATCGCTACTTATGCAAGTCGGGGAGAAACAAACCAAAGCTTTATTGATGATAATTTTAAGGAACTCACGTATCACGATAATGAATATAAATATCTAGATAGATATTATGGTTTCAATCCTTTCAGTGGAAATGAAATTATTTGGGAAAATGATAATATTATTTGGTCAATGAATTACTTTGGTAAAGTTTATTCAAATAATATTTCGTGTGAGAAAGTCTATGAGTTTCTTCAAAGTGCATTGCGACAAGTAAAAGAAGATAGACCTTTTAGAGGACCAAACTACTTTAAAATGAGTGATTTTGAATATATTGATGAATCAGTAGGAGACATTATTGAGTTCACTGGAGTCGAAAGAATCCTTTATAAAGAATACGAGATTTACAGACTAAATTATCATGGTGGTTCTATGTAGTACGCCAGTTCTGAATCATGTCGTTCCAATAGTTCGCAAAAAATCATTTATACGAACTTATAATATAAGTTTTATTGCATATCAAAACCCGTCGTTTTTGGTACATTCAAATTAGGCTGTTTCTTTTGGGAGGCGTTTTTGGGACTGATAAGTGTTGATTAATCTTTAATACAGCGAACCGAAAATCCAGACTGCCAGTCGCCATCGCTCCGGTGAATTCCTGAGAAGCCATTGAATAAGCCACGTACAAAAGAGTTATTAGATGCGTCAGCTATGGTAGATGACCACCAGCCACCTAATTGACCTATAGACGTAAATTCATCGAAATAGCGATGACCTCCGGGCAATGCAGCAAATCCATATATATTAGTACCATTACCATTATTATTCCAGCCATATGTGGATTTTAATTTAGTACCTTCATCAGTGCCTCGATGTCCCCATATATAGTAATCAGATTCACTCAAACCAAGATAGATTTCTAATTCTTTCCATTCTTCATCAGTTGGGATATGCCAACCTTCAGACGCAAGTCCGCGATTGTCATCAACAGCCGCCCAGTTATATAGATGACCATAAGTATCTCCATTTGAATAATTATTATTGTAATCGCAATAGGCACCAGATGTTAGGTTGAGCCAAGCAGTATCATCCCTAACATTGGGAATAGGATCACCATTACTGTAGTGTGTTACCTTAAGGTTCTCTGCCATCCACCACTGTTCCCCAATTTTTACAATTTTATAGATATTATTATCTATATCTGTAATAAATACCGATTCATAAACATTCACCTCAACTTGTTCACTCTCCGTAGAACCAGATTTTGCAGATATAAATGTAGTTCCAAGAGATTTTGTAGCAAACAACCCATTCTGATCAATAGTGCCAACAGCTAAACTAGTTGAAGTCCAAGCAAAAGTTAGATCTTCAATTACATTCATATCTTCGTCTTTACCAATTGCAGAAAATTGATAAGTTGAATCAATTTCAACATTCAAAAAGGTGGGTATCACTTCAATAAGATATAATGGACCAATGTTTGAACTTGTCGAATCTTTTTCACATGAAATTAATAATAGTAATATGAAAATTCTTGGAAGAATATTTTTTATACTAACCTCCTTGATATAAAATTCAATTAGTCAGCACGTTTTAGCCGTCATTAAAGGTCTAATTTAATGTTAGTTTACTTACTGATGAAATTGTATTCCAAAAACCCGTCGTTTTTGACACACTCAAAATTGACCGTTTGTTTTGGCACACGTTTTTGGGACTAAAATGAAATTTAATATCCTAATTTAAAGACTAAGTGCGTCTACAGTTTTGGTAAGGAGTTGATTAAATTGTTCAGGATCTTCCATCATTACAAAGTGACCAATTCCTGGCATAAGTTTTAATTCAAATGAGAGAGCATGTCGTTGTCCAGCCTCAACATTAGTAGAATATTTGTCTGAGTTTATGCAATATATTGGAATTTGTACTTCCTTAAGAGCTTCTTCCTGATTATAGGTAAACAATTCTCGCAATGCACTAATCGCAACCTCTGGAGGAGCTGAGGACATATCTGTAACTATCTGTTTAACAAGTGTAGAATCTGCTTTAGGTGGAAACATGCTGCGTACAAAGTTACTGGAGGTCTCAACAAAATCGGTTTTAAAAGGGGAAAGAAATCCATCAACTTGTTCTGGAGTATACAAATCCTCAAAGTTATGATAAGTATCTACTCCAACTAATCCTATTATACGTTTAGGAATTTGTCGTGCTGTCTCTATATTTACTTGCCCTCCCATAGAATGCCCTATTAGAATAACTTGGTCAAGGTCAAGTTTTTCGATAACTGCCACAACATCGTTGCCAAACGATTCAATTGTCCAATTTTGGCGATTAAGACCAGACTCACCATGACCTGCAAGATCAATAGTTATTACTTCATGCTGTTTTGAGAAGTGCGACACTTGAAACTTCCAATAGCTTTTATCACAGCACCAACCATGAACAAATACGAGGGTAGGTTTCCCTTTACCCTGTTTATCGAAACTAATTTCAACTCCATCTGATGAAATGGCAATATTATTGGGGGCCTTAGTACACGAATAAGTAAGTATAAAAATGAAAATATATAATATTTTTAGGTGTTTCATATAACCTCCTGATTGATTAGAATAATTTACATATAATATGCGACTCTTTGCTCCCACAGAAAGCGTGTGTCAAAACCCGCCGTTTTTGGTACTTATTCAAAAATTAATAAATACGCATCTAAACAGCCTAAAAACAGTACCAAAACCCGTACCGAAATCAAAGTACCATAATTAAATTATTTTGACCTTTTTGATACAAAGTATTTTTTGACAGAATTGTCTACATAACACCAGTTATATATCCAATCCTTTAGGGTTAACTATAAAAAGTCCTTTGTTTTTACTTATACACGCAGTTATACCACAAACATGTCATTTAATGGCATTTTATGACATATTTTGACCATTTTAGGAAAATGAAAAAGGGAAGTTTTTACACTTCCCTTCATCTCTCTACCTGTAAATATATCAATAACTTACGGTAGTACCCGGGGCCGGACTCGAACCGGCATGAGCTATACGCTCGAGGGATTTTAAGTCCCTTGTGTCTACCAATTCCACCACCCGGGCAATGCTGAGGCGTCGGCCGGATTCGAACCGGCGAATGACAGTTTTGCAAACTGCTCCCTTGGACCACTTGGGTACGACGCCAAATATATTAAATATCTATTTAATAAGGTAACAAAGTTAAAACGTATTGTTATCCAATTCAATCATACTTAATCATAATAATCCAATGATTTTCAATGTTTTAAAATAAATCTTAACTCTGTATTTTTTGTATATGGATTTATTTAAAATAAATATATATGAACGCTTACGCGATTTTAATGTACCGGCTGCAGTCCTCGACGATATTTTCGGCAATGAAGATGATTTAAATAAATTAATTACTGCTTGGAAAGCATTGAAAAAAGACGGTTTTTCAGATGACGAAACCGCGGAAGAAATTGCCAAAATATTCTTCAAAGAATTGGATTTATCTGGTGATAAATAAAAAGAGCCGCTTATGCAGCTCTTATTACATTATTTATTGATTACAATAATCAAATTATTGATCTAGCAATAATTCTTCCATTTGAATTACTAAACTATCGAACAACTGCATTGCTTGCTCAATTGGTTCCGGTGAAGACATATCAACACCGGCTTTTTTCAATGTTTCAATTGGGTAATCACTTCCTCCCGAATTAAGGAAGGTCATAAATTTTTCAATTGCACCCTCTTCCCCATCTAAAACACTTCTAGTTAGCGCAGTGGATGCACACCAACTTGTAGCATATTTATATACATAAAATGTACGATAGTAATGATAAATTCTTCCCCAATTAAGGGCATATCCTTCGTCTATTTCAGCTACATCACCATACCATTTTTCCTGACCCTCAAGTACAATTCGATTTAGTGATTCAACAGTAATCGGTTCTCCCTCTTGCACCATTTTATGCGCAGTTCGTTCAAATTCACCAAATATCACTTGAGTAAATACTGTACCTAAGAAATTGTTAATCCATCGATCTAGAAGAACAAGTTTCTGTTTTTTATCACCTGTATTTTTTAATAAATAATCCATTAATATGTTTTCATTAAAAGTTGAGGCTACTTCAGCTACAAATAGTGAATAACCGGATGTGGCGTATGGTTGACTTATATTTGAATAATATCTATGCATTGCATGGCCAAGCTCATGTGCCAATGTAAACATATTACGCTGAGTTCCTGCGTAGTTCATCAATATATAAGGATGGGATGTATAGGTTCCCCAAGAATATGCGCCAGTTGTTTTTCCTTCTGTTTCATTAACATCAATCCATCTTGAACTAAGCGCTTTTTTTATCATATTAACATATTCATCACCAAGAGGTTGAAAAGCTTTCTCTAAAATTGCCTTAGCTTCCTCATATGGAACTTTTATGTCAACATCTTCTACGATTGGTACTGCAGTATCATATAAATGGATTTCATCTAGTCCAAGAACTTTTTTTCTTAATTCCAAATACCTATTAAGACTACCAACATGATTATACACTATATTCAGTAAGTTATCATATACTTCAATCGGTACATTGTCCGCACCTAATGCTAGTTCTATTGTGCTATTATAATTTCTAGCTCGAGCTAGAAATAGGTCTTTTTTTAATGATGAATTAAGAACTGCGGCATTAGTATTTTTGATTTTATCGAAAGCTTTAGTGCGAGCCAAGAAGGCGCCTCTTCGTACTTCAGGATCTTTTGACAACAACATTAAACTATATCGTCCCTGTGTTAATCTTATTGAATCGCCTTCTTCATTGATAACCATAGGAAATATCATATCAGCTGTAGTTAATGCTTCCCATACGTTGAGTGGACTTCTATAAAGTTCACCAGCCATAGCAAGCAATTCTTCTTGTTCTTCTGATAAAATGTGTGCTCTTTGCCTTATTAAATCATCAAAGAAATGTTTATAGATTTCTAAACCGTCAGTGTTAGAAAGATATTTATTTATTTTTTTTTCTGATATTTTTTGGAGTTCAGGTACAATAAATGCAACCGTTTCTCCATATTTTGAATATAGTGCAGCAGCGCGATCGGCATACCCTAGGGATTCAGATACTCGAGTATCTAAATCTTTTTTTAAGTTTGCATAAACATAAATATTATCCCTTGTTATTGATAATTCTTCATCTAGTTTGAAACAGTCAAGAATTATTTTCCCAGATTTTTCCAAGTTTCCTCGAAATGAATCAAATTTTTCAAGATTTGATTCAACAAATTGATAATCTCTTTCCCAATCTTCAATAGTTGGATATATATCCTCAAGATTCCATTTATACTCATCCTCTATATCGCTTCTTTGCGGAATATCAGACTGGGCAAATAATGGAAATACAATAAAAATTGAAATGGTAATTATTAAGATTGTACTGCATTTAGATTTCATTGCTATCCTTGTTGTTTTATTTTAGCTTGTTTGACAATTAATTTGAAATATAGTTGTCAAAAAAAGGGCCGATGATTCAGCCCTTTTTCTATTATTTGATAGTTTAATTATTGATTAAGCAATAGCTCTTCCATTTGAATTACTAAGCTATCAAATATTTGCATTGCTTGTTCAATTGGTTTAGGAGATGACATATCAACACCGGCTTTTTTCAATATTTCAATTGGGTAATCATTCCCGCCAGATTTCAAAAATGTCATAAATCTATCAACTGCACCCTCTTCACCGTCAATCACACTTTTTGCTAATGCGGCTGAAGCACAATAACTAGTCGCATATTTATATACATAAAAATTCCAATAGTAATGAGGTATTCTACCCCAATTCAAAGAATATCCCTCATCGATTACTGCCACATCACCAGACCATTTTGTATCTATATTGTGTACAACCTCATTTAAAGATTCGACAGTAATTGGTATACCATCTTGTACCATCTGATGTGCAGTCCTTTCAAATTCTGCAAATTGTACTTGACCAAAAACAGTACCCAAATAATTATTGATCCACTGATCTAACAATACAAGTTTTTCCTTTTTGTCAGCAGTGTTTTTCATTAAATAATCAAGTAATAGACTCTCATTAAATGTAGAAGCAACTTCAGCAACAAAAATTGGATAATCTGCTGTTGCATATGGTTGAGTTTTGTTTGCATAATATGTATGAAGAGAATGACCAAGTTCATGTGCTAAAGTAAACATGTGATCCATCGTCCCATTATAGTTCATCAGCATATATGGATGTGAAGTATATGTTCCAGTGGAATATGCTCCTGATTGTTTTCCTTCTGTTTCGTACACATCAACCCACCTCGAAGTAAGTGCTTTCTTAGACATCTCAACATAGTCTTCCCCAAGTGGTTCTAAAGCATTTATGATTGTAGTAATTGCTTCATCATATGGAATATTGATATCTATATCTTCAACGAGTGGTACAGAAGTATCATACAAGTGAATTTCATCTAATTTAAGTACTTTCTTTCGCAACTCCATATATCTATTAAGACTTCCTACGTGATTATAAACCGTACTTATTAAATTATCATAAACCTCTACCGGAACATTATCAGCTCCCAATGCACTTTCAATACTACTATTATATTTTTTTGCACGTGCTAAAAACAGATCCTTTTTCAATGAAGAGTTCATCACGGCAGCATTAGTATTTTTGATTTTATCAAAAGCTTCTGTTCTTGCTAAAAATGCACCTCTTCTAACATCGGGTTTTTCAGACATTAACATTAGTCTATATCTTCCTCGCGTCAATCTTATTGAATCACCTTCTTCATTCACAACCATAGGGAATACCATATCAGCAGTTGTTAATGCTTCATATATTTTATATGGACTTCTATAAAGATCACCTGCCATAGCAAGCAATTCTTCTTCTTTTTCAGATAAAGTATGTGCCCTCTGTCTCATTAAGTCATCAAAATAATGGCTGTAATGCTCTAATCCTTTAGTTTTGGAAATAATACTTTTTAATTTTTTCTCAGAAATTGTCTGTAGTTCAGGTTCTATAAAAGCAGTTGCCTCACCATATTTAGTATAAAGTGCCTGTGCACGATCAAACAGTCCTTGCGATTCGGAAACACGTGTGTCTGAATCCTTATTTAGACTGGTATAAACCCAAATATTATCCATCGATTTAGAAATTTCTTCATTAAATCTAAAACATTCTAAAATAGTTTTTCCAGATTTTCCAAGTTGCCCTCGGAATTGATTAAATTTTTCTAGACCCATCTCTACAAATTGATAATCCTTTTCCCAGTCTTCAATTGTTGGATATATATCAGCTAAATTCCACTTATACTCGTCTTCAATATCGCTTCGTTGCGGAATATCGCTTTGAGCATACAGTGGAATTGATAGTATAATGAATATAATTGTAATTACAGTATATTTTGATTTCATTGTTATCCTTGTGAGTTTATTATGAATTATTTGACGCATATTTTATTAAATAGTTGTCAAATTATTAATTAAAAGCTGCCTTATGGCAGCTTTTAATTTCCGAGCGGGAGACGAGGGTCGAACTCGCGACAACCACGTTGGCAACGTGGAGCTCTACCACTGAGCTACTCCCGCATAAATCAACTAAATATGGTTAAAAATAGCGGCGAAATGTAAAGCAAAAAAGATACTCTATTCAAATTATTTTGGATATAATTCAAATCTATGTTTCGGACGTTTAAGAATTATCAAAGCTAATATTAAATATGTGGAATCTTCTATAATTTTTTGAATACCAACCATTTCCCCTGTCTTTAAACCGCAACCGCACTCAATATTATAACCACTTATAATAGCATATGTTATTGCAATAATGAAAACTACCATTATTATAATTACTATAACGGCTGCCCCATCAATAAATACTCCTAGAATAAGGCATATTCCTATAATTAATTCTATCCATGGTAATATAATAGCGAAACTATTCTCAAGTCCAAATGGTATTATATGGTAATTATTTATTGCATCCGCAAATCCACTCGGATCAATAAATTTTTCAAAACTTGAATATATTAATATTCCACCAATTAACATTCGCGCAGTAAGAATTACAATACTTAATCCATTTTTCATTTTTCTACCGGTAATTTTGCCATCAACCATTGGTTCCAGCCGCCACTAAAAACATATATTTTTGAGAATCCTTCTGCTTGTAATCGATATCCAAGCTCTTCACTTAATCCACATTCTTTATCATCGCAATAAATCACGATTGGTTCACTAAATCCCTGATTAATGAATATATTATCTACAATATCATCGTAAGGGATTGATGCTATTGCGCCAGCTATATGACCTTCCCTAAAAGAAATGTCATCTCGAGCATCTATGAAAAGCATATCATCATTGAAAAACTTTTTTGCAATTTCTAAATCAATAATTTCAATTACAAACTCAGCAATCTGAGAATTATTACTAAATCCGTCAATTGGTTTGGCAATTAAAGGTATGCCATTTGATCTGAAATGATTGAATGCTATTCCAACTACAATAGAACAAACAATTATATAAATTGCCTGTTTAAATATGGTTTTCATTAAATGTTAAATACTTATTATTGATTTTTGGATTCCTCTAATTTCCTATCAATGAAGAACTGCATATCTGTATCATATTCCATATTTTTTGGTAATGGAACTACTTTAATTTCACTTGAATTGACTACTTTTTTAAGATTATTTTCAATTTCTTTTACTTGCTTCTCATAGTTTTCAATTTGGGTGATAACAATCGGATTAGCAGCATATTTTTCTTCGAGAGTCTGATTTCCTTTTGTTGTCTTTAATCGAATTAATTGGCGGACAATATTTGACAATCGAGTTTGATTAGATGAAACATCAGAAATCGGTTCTTTATCATCTGTTATAATGGTTTTTACTTCAATTAAATATTTGCCGCTCATCCCAATTGTATAAAATAATGGATAGTTCTCCTTTTGTGGGGCAGCAGGGCGCGTATTACTAACAGTTCTACTTAGATATACGTAATCTGCATCCTTGAATGATTCTAAAATCGCATCTTTCTGATTGATATTGCCGTTAACCATCATAATTAAAATATCAACTTCATCTCTTAATTTATTAATATAATCTTGACCTGTTTCTAAATAATTTTCCTTACGCAATTCAGTAACCGTATTTGGCAAGTAATCGCTTACACCGATAACGCCAATTTTTAACTTATTTTGTTTAATAATCACATACGGTTTAAATGCTAAATCACCAGTTTCTTTTTCTCGTAAATTTGCCGAAATAAATGGAATTGTTGATTTTTTCTCTAAAGATTTTAAAAAATGATATCCCCCTGCTAAATCATATTCGCCAATATTCAATGCATCGCAACCAATTTTTTCATATCCTTCCAATATTGCCTTTGCTATATATTTTACGCTTGGAAGATTTAATAAGGTATATTGTGGATGAGCGAATAGTGCATCACCGACATCTAAAATAATCGGATTTACATTTTTATTCTTTAATGTGTTAATATAAGCTAATTTTCTGGACAGACCGCCCATTTGGTTGGATTTTCATCCACATAAATTTGGCTCTGCACGAACATTGCCTGTAACAATAAAAGTAGCACTGTTTTCATTCCCCGATTTTGAAAAAGCGAAAGTTGATATTAAAATAAAAAATAAAATACCGTATGCTTTAAACTTCATGATCAATCCTCTTGTAATATTAATTAAATATTTACCCGCCACTCAATTTTGCAAAATACCCCAAATCATTGAGAATTTGCAACAATTTTTGTCTATCCTTTGTTTGAATAATTATTTCTCCGGCTTTCACCGAACCACCAATTCCGCAGCGCTTTTTTATTACTTTACTTAAATCTTTTAATTCACTTTCAGTTCCAATATAACCCCGAATAATACTAACAATTTTATTACCTGGACGTTTTTCTACCCAAATTCTAAGATTTTGACTTCCTGGTTCAATTAGTTCAATAATATCTGTTTCTTCAGCGGCATAGTTTGGATCAGTTGAATATACAATTCTATCCTTCATATTAAAACAATTCAACTTGCGAAGTTTCTTCATCTTCAAAATTACTCACACCTACTCCGAGTAGACGAATTGGCTTCTTATTCGCCCAAGAATATATAAACAATTCCTTTACGACATCCGTTATAATATCTATTGAATCTGTTGGTTCCGATAGTGATTTTTGAGCAGTGTGTGTATCAAAATCGTAATAGCGCAGCTTAATAAATACACGCTTTGCTGAAAGTTTTTTATCAACCAATCTTCTTGCAACTTTTTCACTTAATTGAGTTAATATCAATATCAATTCGTTTTGTGAACTAACATCTTTGGCAAAAGTTCGTTCATTACTTATTGATTTTATTTCTCTTGATACTTGAATCGGTCGATCATCGATACCTTGCGCCCACTGTGCCATCAAAGTTCCGATCTTACCAAATTTTGATTCTAAAATATTGACCGGTATTTTTGAAAGATCGCGAATTGTTTGTACATTCATTTCTGCCAATTTTTCTGCCATTTTGGGACCAATACCGGATATTTTTTGCGGTTTTAATTGCGCTAAAAATGATTTTTCTTCTCCCGGTAGCACAACAGTCAATCCATTTGGTTTTTCAAAATCAGAAGCAATTTTTGCAATCATTTTATTTGTTGCTACTCCTATTGAAGCTGATAAACCTATATTAGCAGATAACTTATTCTGCAATGCCTTAGCAATATCTACTGCTTTGTTCCAATTAGAGATACGGGATGTTACATCTATAAAAGCTTCGTCGACACTAATTTGCTCCACTAAATCAGACTCTTGTTCCAATATTTTCATCACGATCATTGAATATGTTTTGTACGACTTAAAATTATGCGGTAGAATTATTAGTTCTTTGCATAATCGCTTGGCTCTGCTCATCGGCATTGCCGAGTGAATACCAAACTCACGAGCTGGGTAAGACGCAGCTGCAACAACACCTCGTTGTTCAGGTTTCCCGCCTACAACAATCGGTTTACCACTCAGCTTCGGATTCTTAAGCACTTCTACCGAGCAGAAAAAAGCATCAATATCTATATGAATTATTGCTCTAATAGAATTATCATCGATCATAATATTCTATTTTGTGGATTTTATACGATTAATAAAGATGTACGCTAACAATCCAAACGCAGCTAAACCAAAAAATGGTGCAAAAGTACCTGCCCATTCTTCGCCAATTCCGCGCGGTGCACGCCCGTAATAGAACGCAACTCCGGCTATTGCTACTCCAAGCAATCCTTCGCCACCAACCAATCCCGATCCCAGTAAAATACCATTACCACGTCTCTTTTCTTTTTCCTCTTCAGATTTCGATGTTTTTTCCATGAAATGTCTCAATAATCCGCCTAAAAATACCGTCATCATAGTTGCGACCGGTAGATATACGCCTACTGCAAATGGTAAGCTAGGAATCTTAAATAACTCAGCAACAATCGCAATAACAACTCCAATTCCGACTAATGTCCAAGGCAATGCATTATCGAGTACTCCTTCAATCACTAATTTCATTAAAGTTGCCTGTGGTGCCGGTAATTCTGCGGTACCAAAACCGTAAGCTTTGTTTAAAAGAATTACCGATAAACAAACAAAAGTCGCTGATGTAAATGCACCTAATAATTCACCGATCTGTTGTTTTTTTGGCGTGGCGCCAAGCAAAAATCCTGTTTTCAAGTCTTGTGATGTATCACCCGCGATTGATGCCGCAATAGCGACTACGCAACCAACTGTTATTGCTGCGGTCTTGCCGATATCCCCTGTCCACCCCAAAGCAAGAAAAATGGCACTTGTACCTAATAATGTTGCAATTGTCATTCCTGAAGTAGGATTTGAAGTAACTCCCACAAGTCCTACTATTCTTGATGATACAGTAACAAAAAAGAAGGCAAATATTACAATTAGAATTGCGCCGATAAATTTCATCCCGACATTTGTAATTGGTCCAAAAACATAGGGTACTACTGTCATTGCAACTATAATAAACAATACTCCATATAAAACATATTGCAGGGGTAAGTCTTGACTTGTCCGTGGAATCTTGATGGATGTTTTATTTAATCTATCTTTAAATTGTTTAGCGCCAATGCTAAAACTCTCTACCATAGTTGGAATACTTTTGATCAGTGTAATTATCCCTCCTGCCGCTACTGCACCTGCACCAATGTATCTAACGTATCTTGTCCAAATCAGACTTGCACTCATATCGTCAATCAACAATGATGTTTCAGGATATAAGGGAACGGCTTGTCCCGTCCCCCAATATGCAATAATCGGAATAATAACAATCCATGACAGGAGACTTCCTCCAACCATTATAGTTGCTATCCGCGGTCCTAATATATACCCCACCCCAAATAGCGCGGCTGACATATCAACTGCTAATTCACCTTTTCTTAAAAAGGGTATTTTAAAATTTATATCACTTGGGAACACTTTTAGCCAACTAAAAAGAAATTTAAAAAATGCTCCCGCTCCAAGACCGATGAATACATTTTTCGCACGGCTGCCCCCTACTTCGCTTGCGATAAGCACCTCTGCACATGCTGTACCTTCGGGATATGGCAATTTACCATGTTCTCGTTCGATCAGATAATTCCTTAACGGAATCATAAATAAAATTCCGAGCATACCACCAAACATCGCTAAAAGCGTCATTTGGACTAAGGACGGATCAAATCCCCATAGGAAAAGTGCGGGTAACGTGAATATCACGCCACTTGCAAGTGAACTTGATGCAGAGCCGACTGTTTGTGACATATTTGCTTCTAAGATTGTACCACTTTTACCAACTGCTTTCATTGCACGGAAAGCAGCCACCGTCATAACTGCTACAGGAATTGATGTTGATATTGTTAATCCGGCACGTAAACCGAGATAAGCATTAGCCGCACCAAATAATATTCCAAATATTATTCCGGTAATTACCGCTTTTAATGTGAATTCTAATGGAGTTTCTGAAGCAGGTACATATGGATTGTGTTTATTACTATTTTCTTTTTTCATAAGTACCTTATAATTAATTATTTAAGTGTCAATGGTTATACCAGACTTAATGATGATCCCCGCCTCCACACGCTTGATCCGGTGATATTTTTTCTAATTTATTTGCTAATAATTCTTCGATCACAGTTTTAACATCTGGATTGACCGAATCAAAGAAAACGTCAATATCAACTTGTGCAAACCCGTCAAGGGGACGTCTGCCAATCCCACTGACAATTATTGCATCAACTTTATGCCCGGCAAGTAAATTAACCGGAACCATGCATCCCCCTTCACTATGTTCTTGATTTGATACTAAAGATTCACTCTTAATACCACCATTTTCTATATCAACTAAGGTAAATACATCACAATGCCCGAAATGACCTGACCGCGTGCTATTTAATCCACCGGACCAATTTGAAGGAACCGCTATTCTTCCATTCTCCAATTTTCAACTCCTATATTATAATATTTTAATTATCAAATTTACGAATCTTTAATTTTATCTATAATGCTCTTTACCACAGCATCTTTTAAATTTTTCTCCACTGCCACAGGGGCAAGGATCATTTCTGCCTATATTTTTGGATTTTTTCTTTAATACTTTGGAAGTCATGGTTTGATTAAATATTTCTTCCAGTAATTCATAAAGTTTTGGGTGCTTGGCTTTCAATAATTTGGGTCGCTCAAAGAAATATTCACTAATTACCGCAAAAAATTCCGATTTATTTGTCGCTCCGTATGGATTAATATCTGATTTGCCCTCGTATATCTCATCAATTTTGTGTTGAATCAAGTCAATCCATGGAATTGTGTATTGTTTCTCCAATAATCCTGATGGAATTCCATCGATAGTTCCATCTGCCTTATCGATGAGATGCACAAACTCATGGATGGCTGTATTCTTCTTATCGGATTCATTTGAGAATCCATGTCGTAATGCTCGCTTAGACAAAATCATCTTACCATTCATATAACCTGTTCCGACCATTCCGAGTATTCGTCTTTCACCACCTTCTGTTTGGAATTTATCATCAAATTGATTGGGATAAAGTAGGACTTCCTTCAGGTTTACATATTGCCAAGCAGGGAAAGCAAATATCGGAATTATGGCAGAGGCGGCAACTAACAATCTATCGGTTTCGTTTATCTTAGTACTGATTCCGGTTATACGTACATTCTGTAAAAACTCTTGAATCTTATATTCAAAACGGGATTTTTCCTCGGCAGTGAGATTGTCATAATAGGATACCTTGGTAATTAGTATCTTGCGCCAATTAGTTGGGAAATCTTCACTTGGGTTTTTCCATCTACGCCATTTTGCACGGTTCTCATTAAACCAAATAAATATTGCAATAAGGATTACAAAAACGACTACTATGGTAATATTATTCATGATAAATCAAATAGATTATGGCTGAATATTACACGAGGTTGTTAATTGATTGAAAATGATAATTTATGAATATCCGCCTTCGTGATTTGACCATTTGTATATTAAAATAATATCAACAAGAATTGTAAGGACAAGTCCCAGACTTTTTCAATGGAAAAATAGACAGATTTGGAATCTGTCCCTACTGTCATATATCCAAACTGAAAGATAAGGCATGCCTTGTTTTTACTGAATTTTCCTTTGTTTTATAAAAACCGGCAGAATAGCAATCCACACACCAAGGATGGCATAACGCAGGAATCTTGTGATTTCAATAGGCGGTAGGATGGCTTTCAATCCTTTCCAAATAAGGACAACACCCACAATTCCAAGTACGAGTATCAGCAATTTCCAAAGGATGTCTTGCGGAAATTCGATATTCATTACATCGGTAAAAATGAGAACAATACCGAATCCCCACAGAACAGCAAGTATCGTTATCGCATCATCAGCAGGATAAATAATCGTAAAGAACAAAATTACTATCGTTAGCCGCGCCGCCTTACCTATCGTTGTTTTAGTGGAAATATAAGTTTGATAATTATCGAAAATAAATTTATCATAAACGAGTAATAATACCAAGGCAATTAGTATTCCTCCAAGTATATCTATGGGCCAATGCACACCTAGGTATAACCGGGATAGCGAGACTAAAATTATCATTACTACGGCAAGGATGTTAATCCACTTTTTGCGGATGAGCAGTGCCAGCATCAGCCATAAGGTTGTAGAGCCCTGAGCGTGACCGCTTGGAAAGGCAAACCCGCCCTGCTCAATTAAGGCAACTCCGAGCGGTCTTGCGGTTTGGAATATCTCCTTTAGCCAAAAATTTAATAACAAGGAAGGCAATAAAATGAACAGCAGTTTTACCGCTTTATCTTTATCCCATAACCAAAAGAATAAGGGCAAAACCATTATATAAAATTCTTTATCGCCGAAAAAAGTAAAGAACTTAAAGAAGCTTGTAAGTCCATCTGATTGTAATGATTGCAGGAAGTTGATAATGTTCATTGTTACTCCTCAATTTTAAGAGAATCAGCTTTTAAGAAATCAGGTATTTCGATTATTATTTCTTTCATCGTTGGTTTGTGTCATTCTCGCAGGAGCACAGCGATCGAAGGTTCCATAATATTTATACAACCAAAGTATATTTTTCACTTTGTTCAGAATGACAAACAAGACCAATTCTATAATATCAAAATATTTCGCAGATAGAATCAATATCCTTCACTGCACCAAATATAATCAATTGATCATTTTGTTTAATACGCATAGAAGGAGTTGGAATAGTGTCTTTCATTTTATCCTTTATTGCTTTTCTAATTATTAATATGTCAACATGGTATTTTTTTCTAACGTTTAAACTCTCAATTGTCTGATTGATAAATTCACTCGGTGGATTTATTCTGGCAATTCTGAACCCTGGAATTACTTCTACTTTTTCATGATGATATTGATGTACATATTTAAATGATGATGCAAGGGTTTTAGCAGATTGCGATTCAATTATCATTTCTTGGTACTCACGCAGGATGTCTCTTCTAAGTACTTGTCCAGTGAGTATTCCATTTTGGTCAATTACCGGTATTGATCGTAAATCATACTCCAAAATTAATTTCATTAATTCATGTATAGGTGTATTATCGTTAACAGTTGGAAAGTGATAATTACAAATGTCTTTAACTTGAGTGAGAGGATGTACTTCTTCAACCCTATTAAGGTATCTTCGAACCATACCATGTGTAACAATTCCAACTAAAACATCTTCACCTTTACATACATAAATATTATGCTGATCACCTTTCGACATCTTGTCTAATAATTCACTAAGTAATGTTTCTTCCCGCACTATTTCAACAAATTGTTGTTTCAACCGGCTTATTTGAAGTTTGCTCATCAAAGCCATATCTGTACCGCCATGAATATCAATACCCTTCCTTTTCAATTTGATGGTATATATACTTCCATCTAGCATTCTTGTTGTAATCACCGTAGCTAAAATACTAGTAATCATCAGCGGTAGGATAACACTGTATTCCGATGTCATTTCAAATATTATTAAAATTGCAGTGATGGGGGCATGCGTTGTAGCCGCTACTAATGCTGCCATTCCAACAAGCGCATAGGCTCCCGGTGAAGCAGTTATAGTTGGAAAAAAATTATGGAATACTGTTCCAAGAGCATTACCTAACATTGAACCCATAAACAGTGATGGTGCAAATATTCCACCTGAGCTACCTGATCCTAGTGAAATACTAGTAGCAAATATTTTACCAAATAATATTAATACAACTAAATAAAATGGAATTGAACTTGTGAAAGCCTTATCCATTGATTCATAACCCACACCAAGAACATCAGGTAGAAAAATTGCAAAAAGACCTAATATTGAGCCACCAATTAAAGCTTGTATCCCTACTGATAACTTTGATTTTTCGAATAAATCTTCAGAATAATACAATGACTTGACAAATAACCATCCTATCAAACCTGCGGTAATTCCTAAAATTATATAAAAAATTATCTCAACGGGTGAATTCAATGCAAATGCAGGAGGAGTAAACGCCGGAAGATCACCATAGTACTGACGCGATGTTATTGTAGCAAACACTGATGAAATTATTATTGGCCCAATTGCAACAACGCTAAAATCACCAAGTATTACTTCACTAGCAAAC
>JBHPEE010000020.1:0-25179 GCA_042577295.1 Fidelibacterota bacterium
TGCAAAGGCAAAAGCGGCCAAGGAACTGGCAGGTGAAGCTCTGGATATGTTGGAGGATTTACTTGAAGGTGTAGCTGATGATGAAAATAATTGTAATGAAGAACAAGCCGCAAAATTTATGGAGCAGGCTCAAGAGAAAATAGATAAAGCGAAAAGTAAGGTTGCAGCGGTAACAGCACCAATAGATCCAACAGATGTAAATCTGACAATTATAGCAGCAGAAGACAGTGTAGCATTAGCAGTAATAGCGTTTGGTGCTGCAGATTATCCAGAAGCTTTTGCAAAGGCAAAAGCAGCCAAGGAACTGGCAGGTGAAGCTCTGGATATGTTGGAGAATCTACTGGATGCAGTTGAAGAAGTAGGTAGTATAGGAGATGACAATAATAATGAAATAATTGCAATTTGTCACAAGGGACATAATATCACAATTTCTTTTAATGCATTAGAGGCACATCTCAATCATGGAGATTCTGTTGGTTTATGTGACGACTAATATTTAACATCCTATCATTGAAAATCTAAGCCCTGCTAATTAGTGGGGCTTTATTTTAAACCATAGCATAAAGATAATGTGGATACCTGCGGGATACTGATTTAAGGCCTACCCATGCCAACGGTAAGTGGAGCGTCTTTTATTTATTTAATGCACGTTTTCAAATTACAGGTTATCAGTAGAATCAGCTTGATATTGATAATTAGATAATTATATAGTATAATAAATATATAATATATACGAATTATAGTGCTTTACGCCTTATTGAGGCTCGGTTAACGATCATTTTAAAATATAAAGTACACGGTGAGGTGTACTATGAGAGATGAAATTTATAACGGGGAAAACCATCACATTCAAATTTCTGTATCTTTTTGTCACAAATTTCCACATTTTTTTATTATGAGAGGATTACAATGATATACAAAATATTTCATAGCATAGTTTTTTCATTATTAGTTTTTATCATATCATGCAAATTAGATTCCACATCCACAAAAACAGTAACAGATATTGATGGTAACATATATGAAATTGCTACCATTGGAAATCAAGTTTGGATGGCTGAAAATCTAAAGGTTTCTAAATATAGAAATGGTGACGCAATAACAAATGTAACAAATGATGCGGAATGGTCAAATCTTTCTACCGGAGCCTATTGCAGTTATGATAATGATGATAGCAATATTACGACCTACGGTTTGTTATATAATTGGTTCACAGTAAACGACAATAGGAATTTAGCCCCTGCCGGATGGCATATTCCGACTGATGAAGAATGGAAACAATTGGAAATGTATATAGGAATGAGCCAAACAGTAGTTGATAATCCCGGATATCAGCGTACGCAGGTGGGTCGTATGCTGAAATCAACTAACGGATGGAATTACAATGAGGGAACCAATTCAAGCGGATTTACAGCTCTTCCGGGCGGTGCTCACCGTTACAATGAGGGATTTGTTGCGATTGGAAGTAACGCTTATTTTTGGTCTTCTACAGAAGCCACCGATAATTATGCCTGGTCCCGTCACCTAAGCATCTATCATGATACAGTCGGTTACATTGAGGCTAACCGCATTAGCGGTTTAAGTGTGCGCTGCCTAAAAGATTAGTTTTGTTGACTATTTGGTAATTTGAAAACCTAATTATTCATCAATAGAAATCTGGATACCTGCGGGATACCGATTTAAATCCATTCTCAATTAAATTTTGTCAATGAAAATCCGAAAATACGAACCTGAAAAAGCGTGGATTTGCTTTATATAGGGAACTGTGCGAACATTATTTGATGAATTTTTTGATTGTATTTAACCGTATTCTGATATAGTCTTGGGTATAACAGTGAAAGATATTTCAATATAAATATTAATATGAGCTATGATTAATATAAGAGAATACAATAAAGATGATGCAGACCGTTTAGTTCTGCTTGCAAATAACAAAAACGTTTCAAAATATTTAGGTCTCACATTTCCATTTCCTTACACCACAAAGGACTCTCAATGGTGGTTAGAAACTGGATGTAAACTAAATAACGCAATTAATAGAGTGGTTGAATATAATGGAGAGTTTGTCGGCGGTATTGGAATAATTCCACAAAAAGGATGGAAAAGTCATATAGCCGAAATAGGATATTGGCTAGGAGAAGAATATTGGGGAAAGGGAATTGCTACTGAGGCTCTAAAACAAATGACCAATTTGGCTAATTCCACAAAAAAATATCAGAAGTTATTTGCACCAGTACTGGGACCAAATAAGGCTTCTATGACAGTTCTTGAAAAAAATAATTATCAACTGGAAGGTGTTTTCAAGCAAGAGGTGATAAAAGATGAAACATATTTTGATATATATTACTATGCCAAAAAATGTTTCTAACTCTCTTTGTTTCTGTTCCTATCCTTTATTAAGTCCCACTAAGACTCATTTAGCATCGCATAAATTGAGATACCAGTGTGATACCGATTTAATAGAGGTAGTTTTGGGAAAAATGGAATCTGCTTAGAAAAAACAGTAGTAGGTAGTCCTCTCTAACGCCTGAATTAATGTTTAGTATAGACTCTCACAGGCGGAAGAGAGTAACAAAATAGTTAATCCTAATAATCTCGTAAATGTATCAAATAATCACCATTGTGTAAACACTTTCTGTGGATACAAAACTATTAAATATAGTTTCTAATGCACAGAGATTTGAAGTATGGCAGTATCTTTAAAAGGGATGTTGAGCAAAAACATAGGAGACAAATAATAGTTGAATGACAAGGATTACATTTTCACCCATCATATATCTAATATTCCTTACATGCATTGTAAGGATTAATTATAACTTCAGTCAATTGGTGTTTTCTTGAAAGAATTATAGTAATATCATTTTGAATTTATAACTAATCCTTCTAAAACGTTATTTTTTTCACCATTTGTCATTTTAGAAAAATTAATTGAACCATTATTGGATAAATATTGTAAAACAGTTGCTCCAGTAAATGCTCCAATTAATACTGATCCACTTTGATTGTTTCTATTATTATTTGAACCAGCAATTTGATTAACTAATACACCAAGTAAACCACCCGCCAAACTGCCACCTATTAGTCTATAATTAACATTCTTGTTATATTTTGTCATATTGGATATATCATCAATAGCGAAGGTTTGACTTTTTCCTAATATCATTGTATATAACGAATCATTTTCAATGCGACTTAGTTGCTCACAAGAGAGGCTGTTACCATTATATAAGGATATTTTCCATATATCATTAGCAGAAAGTGAAGATACCATCGTCAATATTAATAATACGGACATTATAAAACTTTTTAGATGTTTCATTGCTTTCTCCAATTTATATACATTAGAGTGCTATAATAAATTTTTGTTGTCACAAAAAATAATTCAGAATAAGTGGATACCTGCGAGATACCGATTTAATAGTGGTGGTTTTGGGTAAATTTATTTTAAATATGATTATAAAATGGGGCAGAGGTACTTCTCTATCACCGTTGAATAGTTTTTCTTTGGTTTACAACAGAATATATAGTTTTGAATTTCTTTCTCTGTAATTCTATTTACATTTAACTTCCCTATTAATTCAAGGAATAATTTTAGAGCCAATGAAGAGCTTGTGCATGCCAGTGAGTTTTTGCGGTTGCTCTACGAACTTTCCCCAGATGAGGAAAAGTTGTACGCTGAAGGAGCAAAAGAAGTTGATACAGAAATCAAGAAGATGAAGCAAAGGATGCTATAGAAAAACAATTGATTCATTTGAAAATAGATAAGAAACATATCATAAAAGAAGCATTTTAAAAACGCCATACTTTATGCATTACTCAGAAAATAGTCTCACAATAACTACTAATAATCAAACTGTTAGTTATATCGATGAAGGATTAGTCAATGCTTCAACAATCATTTTTATTCATGGCTTTCCGCTGAATAAAGCGATGTGGAACAAGCAGGTCGGAGAATTAAAGGAAAATTACCGTGTAATTGCCTATGACATTCGCGGGTATGGAAATTCCGACGCCGGTGGTGATGACTTCTCGATTGAGATTTTTGTAAATGATCTGCTCAGTTTGATGGATGCCCTGAAGATTGACAAAGCGATACTATGTGGCTTTTCCATGGGCGGATACATTGCTTTAAACGCGATTGAAAACTATCCCGAACGTTTTAATGCACTTCTTTTGAGTGATACAAATTGCACAGACGACATACCCGAAGCAAAAGAAAAACGGATGAAGGCCATTGAAAGTATCAAGGGTAAAGGATTGGAACAATATGCCGAAGAAAGTCTGAAAAAACTTTTTGCTCCAATATCTTTTTCAAAACATATAGAAGAAATAGCTATTGTGAAGGAAATGATAATGGAAACATCCAAACAATCACTCTTCAAAACCTTGCATGCTTTAGCTGAACGAACAGAGACCTGCACCAAACTGCATGAAATAAAAGTGCCGGTACTTATTATGGTGGGGAAAGAAGATGAAATTACGCCTCCTGATGTAGCCTTGTTGATGCATGAAAAAATAAAAAGTTCCACCTTTCACATTATTGATCATGCCGGGCATTTAAGCAATATGGAAAATTCAAAGGAATTCAACAAGCAGTTAACCGAATTTCTTTCATTAATAGAGCGTACTTAATATAGAAAAGAAAAAATTAACAACAGCAAGCGGATGGTATTCCACCGCGATGGAATTTAACACAACAACGAGCTGATTTTTTTCTATTGCGATGGGACATAGAATAACAGTCACAGGTGATTATTCATTTGCCATTGCGTTAAGTGACCAAACTGGAACTATTGTATCACAAGAACACACAATAGCTATTATGGGTGGTCTGGTTGGTATTGGAACTACACCACCAACAACAACCTTCGATTGATATTGACAAAAAAAACATTTTATCGTATTATTATTTATTAAATATATACTAATTATTGTACTTTACGCCCTATTGAGACTCAGGGAGTGGTATTTCAATAATTTAAACACACTGGTGAGGTGTGTTATGAGCAATATGATTTATAATCGGGGTGATTCCACAGTGAGATCATTGCATATTATTTGCTCATCCACTCTATCTTTTGAACAATAATAAAGGAGGAAAAAATGCCCACTCTTTTTGCTGTATACAACCTGAATGATAGTCAGAAAACTGAGAGATACAATGACTATCTCGTCGAAACAAAAATACCTGGTATTAGAGCTGCTTCCTGGTGTTCAGATTTCAAAACTTGGAAAATAGATAAAGTTCTCGGTCCCGCGGTTTCCGAACCAAAAGGAGAATTACCATCAGACCCACCGTACCAATATATTGCCAAAATTGAAGTTTCTGATTTAGATGCAATGCTAAGTTTTCTCGGGACTAGTGCTGGCCAGGATTTTGTTGCATCTTGGAGCATTTATATCGACCCAACAGCAATCTTCACTATCGGAAAAGAAATATAGGAACATATTCAATATTTTATTAATAATAGGAGAAAATATGAAAATCAATCGTTTTATGCTAGTTGCAGTATTAATGCTTATACCATTAATGCTGCTTATTACATCGTGTGCGAAAAAGCAATCTTCTGTAACTCAAGAAGAAGTGGAACAAACCATTCTCGCCATTGAGCATAAGGCGATGGATCGTTGGTCTGCGGATAGTGATCCGTTCGGTTTTATAGAAAACTTTGCAGATGATGGTACGTATTTTGATGATCTTGGAGCAAGCACACGACTTGACGGTCTTGAAGAAATTAAAAATCATCTCGCTGCTTTTGAGGGGAGTATCCCGCCCCACAGTTACGAGATAGTAGATCCAAAGGTTCAGGTCTACGGAGACATTGCAATTGCTACTTGGCACTACGCTTCCAACTCTAACGGTGAACCGGATACACCATGGAAAGTTACACACGTGTATCGATTAATTAACGGTAAGTGGTTTAACGAACACGCTCATTGGTCTTTAGTGAAATAGCAGTAATCATAAATTTAATATTGACAATTATAAAATATTAATATTAAAACTGTTGCGGTTATTAAAAAGCTCTGCTGTCAAACAGAGCTTTTTATTTAAATATATTCAAATAATATCAAATTGGATACCTGCAAGATACCGGTTTAATACCCACCCATGCCATTGGTAGGTGGGGGGTCTTTTATATATATAAAGCACATTTGCACACCGTAAGGGAAAAATTACAATTTACTTGAATTTAGATTTAAAATGATATATTCTTTAATATATAAAATATGCGAATTATAGTATCTTACGCCCTATTGAGACTCAGCGAGCGGTAAATCTATAATCAAAAATACACTGGTGAGGTGTACCATGAGAGATGTGATTTCTAACGGGGACATTCCATTTGGTCAAATACATGCATCTTCTAGGCATAAAACTTCAATTTTTTATTTAATTGACAATAGGATTAACAGCCTTTGCAATTACCTCTGAATTTTTACTTCCAAATATTTTTAATTACTTTACCGCAGACATTTATTATGTTTTTGCATATTTAATTGGTGCAAAATTTTACAAATCGTAGTAAATAAACATGCTAAAAATATGTTTAGAATAAATTTGACTAGGCATTATCATTATAGGAATTAACTTTGAGGAAATATTGCATCATCACTATTTTAAATTTTACATTTGTTTTTGAATTATTTGTTTACAGTGGAGATATAAATTGAAATTAATAATTGCACTGATAATTGCTTTAATAATACTTTATTTGATATTTCGAAAAAATTGGAAGAAGATTAAAGAGGAAGTACCAGCTTCAGTTAATCAAGATGAAAAAGAAATTAATGTCGAAAAAGATGCAAAATACCTGGTAAATGAGTGTATAGAATTATTGGATTCTGTCATAATGGGATTGTATGAACGAGGATATGATTCCATTAAGCCCGATGATGTTTTAAAAATCTTCAAAGAATGTTATACATATGTTTCATTTTTAATAGCGCACTCCTATCGTATGAGTGAAACTGACTTTCAAAAAACATATGGAATTTCTTTAGAACTAATAACTAAGGATCTTAATGATAAGTTACTCAAATATTTTAATAAGTCCTTAGAAAGTGAAATTCGCGATACAATAAGCCAATTAAAAATGTATTATAATAATTGGTTATCTGAGCTTGAAAAAGAATATAAGTGGATGCTAATTAGAAACGATGATGAATTAGTGGTTTGGGAAGTTATCACAATAGGTAGGGATAAATTTTTAAAAGACCTATCTTCATATGTAAGTAAGATAACTAAATCAAAAGAAAGTTTTTCTTACAAGTTATATGGCTCAAGACTCAAACTTAATTATTAACACTCTTTTCTTTTACCGCTGATAAAATTATAAAAAATAATGTATAAGAATGTTTGTGAAGTTCACGAACCTTAAAAACACCTCTTTCAAGGCAAGTTGAAATATCGAAAAGGGTCGGTTATTTTGGGAGTTGTGGGTGTGCAGCGTGCAGAAGTACCATAATCATTATAAATGCCCCTGCATGCCCTTTAAAGTGGGTAGCTGACTAAATTATAAATTCAACTCTAAAACTGATGGTCTCTTGACGCTGGGTCAAATATCTTATTAATGAGGAATAGGAATCGGTATCGGTATCCCGTAGTTATCCACATTTATTCGATGCATAGTAGTCCGAAACGGTAAAAAATGAACGATGGGATTAATATTAACTTGATAAAATAAACAAGATTAATTGTCCTACTATTTTTGTAAGTTTTTATAATTACTTGGGAGTAATTATGAAAAGAACAATATTATTAATTAGCTTATTTATTATTTCATTATCATATTGTTTTGCTAGTGATAGTGACAAATCACCCTATGTGTATTTACAGGATCCCAGCGAATTGATAAATCCGGATAACTCGTATGAGTACTTGATTAAAAAAAATGATCATTTGTCACACCTGGCTTATAAGTTTTATCATGATGGTTTGAAATGGCCAAAAATATATAAAGCTAATCCATATATTATCGATCCCGACTGGATTTATCCAAACAACTGGTGTGTAATTCCAGATATTTTTTCTGATGAAATGGGTAATGCAGTTACTGAGAGACAATCAGTTACTCAGAACTCTATTGATTCAGCAATTGCGGATTCTATACCTAAAACCGAATCAGTTATACAAAAAAGTATATATCAAAAAGATCAATCCGTTGATTCCCTAGTATTTATCGACAATAAAGAGAATGCTGACAGCACATCACTGATCAGTACTGATGCACAAGATTGTAAAAACAATTCTGAAATAAATAATCACTTTGAACAGTATTCTGATAAGATAATATTTGTAAAATCTGATACGACAGACATTAATACAAATTGCCTGAAATTTAATATAGAGAATAGTTACATATACTCTAAAAATATAGATATAATTTTGTCTTCATATTGTAAAAAATCAAGCAATGAGAGCGTTCGGAAATTCTGGAAAAAATAGAAAATCAAATGATTAATGAAATCTCAGGAACGAAGCGTCCTTATTTAAAGTTTCCGACTTAGATGACAGTCATAACTTCCTATTTATTGACAGGAATAGCAACCTTGATAAGAAAACCTCCAATATGGGATATGTCTGTTAATCATATAAGCCTTATGAAACAAGACTTCAAAATCGACGGTAGTTGTGTATGTCTGAAGATTTAATTCAAGTAGGTGTTAATCATCTTTTAAATGCAGACAAAAAATTCACACTTTTAATTGGACAATTTGGCCATCCTGACATACCCGGAAAAAGCGATTACTTTAATTCGCTCGCTAAATCAATAATATATCAACAACTAAGTGGTAAAGCAGCTGGTACAATCTATTTGAGACTCTTAAACATTTGTGGTGGGTCAGACAGATTAAATCCAGATGTAGTTTTAAGTACTTCAGATGAAACACTTAGAACAGCGGGTCTTTCAGCTGCTAAAACTAAGTATCTAAAAGCTTTATCATCTGTAGAACTGGCCGAAGGAATACTACCAAGAGACCCAAAGGATATGACAAATCTTGAAATCAGCGAAAGTCTAACAAGAATAAAGGGAATAGGACAGTGGACAGCAGATATGTTCTTAATATTTACGCTGGCAAGGATTGACATATTGCCACTTAATGACCTTGGTATCAAGAAGGGTTTTGCAGTATTCTTCGGATTAAATGATTTGCCGGATGAAAAATATATGTTACTGAAAGCATCCAAATGGAAGCCCTACAGGTCTATTGCCTCATGGTATTTATGGGAAATAGTTGATAACGATTTTAGGTGGTAAGGTGTTACTAAGTTTATCGTATAATGGAATATTTACAAACAAATTAAAATTGTATTAACTAGTTTTGACTTCATTTGAAAGAGGTGCATCATGAAAATTCAATCTACATTATTTAAAATTACCGATTGGGATAAAATCGAACCGATTGAGAATAAGGGAGAAATAGGTACTTCTTGTTGGAAAACACTTGAAAGTGAAGATATTCGTGTACGAATAGTTGAATATAAAGCCGGATTTAAGTCCGATCATTTTTGCAGCAAGGGGCATATTATACTAGTTTTAAAAGGTACGATTTATCTTGAAATTAAAAATGGAGAAGTTATTACGTTAGATGAAGGAATGACTTTTCAGGTAGGAGACAGCCAAAAGAATTCTCACTTGGCGTTTACAAAAACTGGGGCAAAAGTTTATATTGTAGATTGATTCGATATTGCTGAAGCGATCAGGCATATTTCGTATAATCCTTTTTTTTTCGAACTTTTTATTCATAATAATTGATACATATCTTCACACTAGACCGAATTCTTTATTAAAAACTGTAGATATTATTTAATTTTACAATTATCAATAAGGTAGGATTATATATGAAAAAAAGTAAAATTGGATATTTTATTATTGGTAGTGCAATAATTTGGGGTGCAGTTATATTGGGATGTGCTTTTGCTCTAAAAGGAACTGAGTGTTATCAAAAAATTCAAATAATTTTATTTTTCGGTGTCGTATCTCATTTATTATTCATTTGGGGACCTTTGCAACCACTAATAAAAAAAGAAAAAGAAAATAAATAGACGCCAAATATTTACATATTTCTCCTTTTAGTAAGGGTCGATAACAGTATTCACGCTGTGACCCACCATATTTATACAATCTTAACTTCGTATAAACCATTTCTTACGAACTTTATTATTATCAATATAGAAATTTAATATATGTGAATAAACTGTCTATATAACGGGTGGTATGTATCCAAAAAGCATATATTGGATATGGTATTTTATCTAATTGACTATAAAAATAATCAATATTAATCCAGCAGGATGGATTCTCCCAACTATTGAAGAAATGACAAAAGAAGTGTTTCATGACAAGAGAATTGCTGTATAGTGGTGCCTATACAAGGCAGAGACATTAGAAATAGTATTTAACCTCTAAACTATATTGGTATTAAATTTATACACAGAAGATTGTTTAAAAGATGCTGACTAATTGAATCTTTAATCATAGAGGTTAGAATGAAAGTATACATTAGGGTAATTGTATTTTTTTTGATGTTCTTATTAATTCCACATGAACTATTGGCTCAAGATAGTTCAAAAGTTTTTCTTAATGTCGGTTTAATTACAAATTTAGAAAAGTGTTCCGAATGTGAAAAAGTCGATACTGGCGGTTCCATTCGAATAGGAATATTGACAAAAGGTAAAATGGGATATTATGCAGGCTATGTTTGGTTTAAAGAGTACCATCCTGAATATATAGAATATGATGATAAGGGTTCAATACTTTTAGCTGGCATTGATTATAGAATTTTCAGAAGAGACAATCTAAGGTGTTATATTAATTTTGGTCTTGGGATTGAAAAATTTATATCAACTTATCCAAACAGAACTGAAACTGAATCATCAGTAAAACCAGACATTGGATTACTACTCAATTACAGATTTATTAATACATACATTGGCTGGCAACCATCTGACCCCCATCATTACAATATTGGTGCAGGATTTACTTTTTAATTATTAATATAAAAACCTTTTGTTAAATAATATCACATTGTGGATACATTACTATTAAAATAAGTGTTACGCGATGAAAGATTTGCTATGTAGCTCTGTCTATTATAGACAGAGCCAACAATTTTAAGTAGTATTTATTTTTCTTTTAATTTGTACGAATACAGCCCCAATAGCAGCAATCATCATTCCGATACCTTCTTGCAAAGAAATACTTTCTCCGAGAAAAATCCAAGCAAGAATAGCAATCTGAATTAACATAGTACCATTAATTATACTTGATTCCATTGCCGATAGGGAGCGAAGTGTCACATTCCATAAAGTAAAAGCAAAAGCAGTATTAATAACAGCTAACCATAAAATGAATAACCAATTTATTAAACTAATAACAGGAAATCCGTCTATAATTAGTCCAACTGATACCAAGATTATTGCACCCACCCCCATACTGATAAATGTAACAATTAATGGACTAATATTCTTATTTCTGTTTATATCACGACCTAATATTGCTGATAATGAGTTCGCAATTACTCCTATTGTCATTACTAATAATCCCAATGCTTGTTTATCAAAAAAGGAAATAGGAAAGAAATATGTCACAATACCAATTATGAATAATGTTGCTCCAAACCATTGCAAATAGGTTGGTTTTTCACTGAGAATAACTATTCCGAGAATTGCAACTATAATTGGAGTGAAGTTAAGCACTAGGCTTACTGTTACCGAGGGTAATAAGGATAATCCTAAGAACTGTGTACCTTGCGTAAATGTATAAAAGATGATACCAAGTAGAATTAATTTTTTCCATTGGGTGGATTGTAATTGTTTTATTTCGACAACATATTTCTTTTTGAGAACAAATGGTATAAAACAAATGAATGCGATTATGTAACGTAATCCAGCGAATGTAA
Source organism: Fidelibacterota bacterium (assembly GCA_042577295.1). Lineage (GTDB taxonomy): Bacteria > Fidelibacterota > Marinisomatia > Marinisomatales > JAHJCW01 > JAHJCW01. The sequence goes on from JBHPEE010000020.1 coordinate 11,908, forward strand.
TGGGAGGAATTTCAACCAAACCCCATTTAATTATTATGAATGATGATGACCATAGAAAGGTCACAAGCAAAGCTTGTAGAAGTGGTATTATATGTTTGCTTTTATTGATTTATTTTGAAAGTGTATATAACAGACTATGATGACTAATAGATTCATTAAAAATTATAACATTTTATCTATCATCGCACAGATAATAATCGTCATTGTGGATACGCATTCTGTGGATACAAAACTGTTAAGAGAACTATCTAACGACGAGAGAATGTTTGTGCACTAAAGACTTCCAAAACCTCGATTAACATATTAATGTTGTATCCATATACTTTATATAATTATTCTTGAACATATAAAATATACGAATAACTGTATCTTCCGCCCCCACGAGACTCTAATTACGAATTAAATTTAGTAATTTATTATTTCATATTATGAGGAGGTTATATGAAGTACTTCAAAATATTGTTAACAATTTTAATAATAATATTTCTGTCAAGTAGTATTTCCTGTAAAAAAGACAGCACAACAGGTCCGGTTTTCGAACAAGCTTTAGTTGGAATTTGGAGTGTTGAAAATGAGTTGTATAATTGGTTATTGACAACCAATTCAAATCAGACAGCAATTACGCCATTTAAAAGTGACGGTCAAATTACAGTTGGTGATGCAGTCAAAACAACATTAGACATATTGCTAATTAATTATTCCGAAGATGGTGATATTCTTATGGTTAAATTGGACGATGAATTAAATTTTGTATATACGTTGTATAAACCTGCAGGAGGAAATGAAGCTCGATTTATTATTCAGGCAACACAACAAAGATTTTCAGGAATATTAAATTATACTTTTACCAACAGTACTTTAACTGTTGCTCAATCTACATTTACGGACGCAGCAACTAATGAGACTGTGACAGCTAGTGGTACCATATCAGTTATCAATACTGGTATTCCTGCAAATGTACCTACGGAAGTGAGCATACCTGATGTTTTTATTGACTCAGGTGGAATTATTAACGTTAAAACTTATGAATTTAAAAATGAAGGAACGTTTACTCATATAGTATTAAGTGCAAATAGCAGTACTACTTCAGGAACATACTCAACCAGCGGGAACCAACTTACCCTTGTGGACCAATCTGGTAATACAGCAGTTTATGATTATTCTATCTTAGATAATATGTTAACATTATCACAATCTGATTTTTTTGATTTTTGCACAGTATTAGGGAATTTTAATAATCAGGCAGAATGTATTCAAAGAGCAGAACAGGTGTTCAATTTGACTGCCGGTAGCTTAACTGCTATGACTACACAAGCCGAAATCACTTTAACTAAAGCTGGGGCAAAACTCAAAATATTTTAAGAATAGATACTATAAAAATGCCAAAAAAAAGAAGTATTTTGACTAATATTCATAAATAACACTTCTCATTTTCAAAAGTAGATAATTCCACATTGTGGATGCAAAACTGTCAAAAGAAATGTTTCACTACAATAAAATGGATTTGTAGAGATGTCTATGTAAGACAGATTCAATAGTTTAAAAATCTATGATTCTTAAATATTTTAGTTTTAAATTCTAATTCCGATGATTGTTTAAAAGGTGACGGCTGAATAGAATTTTGTTAATACTAAGGAGGACAATATGAAAATAAGTTATTGGTGTTATATAATAATTTTTGTATTTATTATTTCACCTGCCTTGCTTATCGGTCAATCAAGTGGATTATCAGAATGGAACTTGCATGGTTTCACTGGAATTAATTTTTCTAATATTAGTCATGATGAAGAGTCTGATGCAAATTCTCGATTAGGTCTGGATTTAGGAATTGGTGTTGAACGTGAATTTTTTGGATTTCCAATTATAGCTCGGATTCTATTCTCACAAAGAGGAGCAAAATGGTCCTGGGATGGAGGAGAATCAAAAGAAATATTAAATTACTTATCTGTACCGATTATGATAAAATACCCCATACTTACTGGATATGTCCTGGCCGGACCTCAAATATCCTTCCTTTTAGGGGGAAAAGAAAAATGGGAAACTAACTATTATGGTTATAGTGAAAAAGGCGAGTGGGACGCAAATGAATATAAAAAAGGTGTTGATTTTGGATTGGTTCTTGGTGGCGGTTATCCAATTCCCTGCTCATGGCGTGAAATAACAGTCGAGGTAATGTACTATTTTGGATTAATGAATATTAATGATTGGGATGATGGTGAATCATACAAAAATCGAGCTTTAGTAGTTGGAGTTACAATACCAATAACAAAATAGTGATATATTTCCACATTGTGGATAGACCTTCTGTGGATGCATAAGACCTAATAATCTAATTTTTCCATCGACAAAATTTAAATGGTCACTGTTTTCACATGGCAGAGGCCGGCAATTGTTAGGCTATCGTTCATATCGCTCTGTTTATAATTGTTTAGTATAGCATAAATATGATTATAGGTGGGATACCAATTTTATTGAATTTATGTAAATTTAATAATTTTCCATTATTGTAATATATAGTAGTTGCTAAACAGAGTTTTGTATTGTTATAATGAACTTCTTCTAAAAGTCAAAGTAGATTAAGTCAATGAGAAGGTTCTTAAAACATTTTTATCATAAAACTACAATTGGCCATTTGTTACTATCACCGATCAAGTATTTATATGATATTTACCATCGTCACATTCTTCCAGAAAAGATATATATAAAACGAACCTTTAAAAATGTATTGGGCTATAATTTAAACTTAGAAAATCCTAAAACTTTCAATGAAAAGATCCAATGGCTGCAGTTGAACAACCGAAAGTTACTCCATACTTTGTGTACAGATAAATACATTGTGAGGAACTACGTTAAAGATAAAATTGGTGAACAATACCTTGTTCCATTGATTTTACAAACTTACAATCCTGCTGAAATAATTCCTGAGAACTTGCCTGACTTTCCATGTATAATAAAAACTAATCATGACTGTGGTGGGCATATAATAGTTAAAGATAAATTTAAAGTTAACTGGAAAAATGTACAAAATATCTTAAAGAAATCTTTAAAAGATAATTTTTACTATAGAAGTAGAGAGTGGCAGTATAAAAACATAGAACCATGTATAATTGTAGAAAAATTACTACTTGATAATCAATTAAATGCCCCATTTGAATACAGATATTTTTGTGCGAATGGTAAAGTAGCATTTTCTGTAATATTAGACAGGCATGCAAATTCTAAAATTAATTTTTATGATCCTAATTGGAATATTATTCCCTACGGAATTCAGAATGATATTATAGACAGGCCAAAAAATTTAAGTATATTAAAAAAGATGCAATCACTAGCAGAGGTTCTCGCAAAAGATTTCAGTTTTGTGAGAGTTGATCTTTACAGTGTTAGGCGCGATATTTATTTTAGTGAGTTGACTTTTAGCCCTTCAGCAGGATATGAAGTATTTGATCCTCCTAAATGGGATAGGATATTTGGTGATAAACTTATTCTTTAAAATTAAATTGGCTCGCTAATTATATTTTTCAGATCTGAGTACATTTTTTTATGGACACCGTCGGGATACCGATTTATTAAGAGACCCTCCCAATTAGTAGGCGGGGATTAAGTGATAGAACATAATTTTTTTAATTATTAATAACAATTTATTCTTTTATACAGCAATTTAAGCTTGTTTTGCCGTTCATCATATTGTAGATCTCCAAGCTCTTCTACTATTTCGTAGAATTGCGATAGGTTGTCATCAAGACTGTCTAATATACTTTGGAATATTGGCACTAATGAATAGTAAGTATCTGTTGGAACTAAATATGCATTATTAAACGCAAAATCTTTACCATCCATTTTGGGAATATGAGATTCAGTACAATTTACTCCGCAGATAGCATTTTTAAGATCAACAAATAGAGAGTCTTTTTTTTGTGCCATTACCTTTGAAGTTTTTCCGCTTTGGTAAATATCTTGCAGTTGCGTGCGAGTACTAAGAATTTTTGATACTTTTATATCTTCTAATTCCCACATTTTTAATGCTTGAGCAATATCTTTTTCCCTACCAGTTGATTTCAACCAACGTAAAACTCCGACCCGCTCAACTGCAACAGCAAAACCTTCGTTAAACCGAGAATCTCCGGATATATAAACCTTCTGATGAGCTAATTCGTGAATAATTAGTCCGGCAAGACGAATTGAATTTATTTTTAAATGAGAGCTCAATAGTGGATCATTATACCAACCTAAGGTAGAGTAAGCATTAAATGGTCTAATAAAGACATCAAAGCCCTTTTGCTTCATATTATTTGCATACTCAAGAGCTTTATTTTTTTTAAAATATCCTCTATAAACAACACAGCCAGCTATTGGAAAACACCATTTTTTTGGTTCTACAGAAAATTTTGAAGTGCAATATACATTCCACCCAAGATACTGGTTATCAATCTCTGATACAACCGTATAGCTTTTGTTTTTTGGTAATCCCAACTCTTCAGTAGCGAAATCATGTACCTCTAAAACAAGCTTTAATTTATTTATACTTTCAGTATCTAAAGTATCGTTTTTGAGCAAGTTTTCGATAGATTCGCGAGAACTCATTATGCGAAAGTGTCCGGTAACTGCCTGGGCAAGATATGAAACATTGCTGCATCCGATCATAATAAACAATAGTATAACTATAAAAAAAATCCCAAACCATTTGTGATACATAAAAACCCCTAAACTAATTAAAAATTATTAGAATGGTCATTAAAGTGTATGAGTTGCAAAGATTAAAATCAAATAGAATCAACTATAATCACGTTACAAATATGTTTTCTATATATACCTGAGGGATACCGATTTTAATCATTATAAACTATCCACATAATTGAAAACAGGGGAGTCTGAAGTGTGATAATCCTGTAAACTTTTAGTTTTATGCAATTTCGTTATTAGAATTTTCCTTCGTTGTTTTGTTGAATCATCAACTTAATTTCCTCGAATCTCTCTTCAGTTAAATCATATTTGTAAAATGGTACAAGACTGAGAAGTATCATAAGTGCAGTAAATAAGCAAAATACTATTCGAACACCAACTTCAACACTATCCGGTTGCACCGATGAATTGACAAATCCTGACATAGAAAGAGTAAAACCAACGATACTTGGTCCTACAGAATAGGCGGTTTTCTGCGCACTTGACCAAATACCAGAAAAAACACCCTCTCTTCGCATACCCGATTGCAATTCATCATATTCGATTGTGTCTGGTAGCATGGAAAAAGGGAATAATTGAAAGCTTGAAAAGCCTATACCTAACAGAAATATTTGTACATAAAATAGATTCAATTGAGAAGATTTTGTAAAATACAATGAAAAAAGCATCACCGCAAATATGATTAGTCCAAGACTATATGCCTTTATTTTTCCAAGTTTCACTCCAAATTTAACCCATACTGGAATAAAGATAATTGCCGTTACAATTAAAATGGGAAAAATAATGCCCATGGAAGTTTCCGGTAAACCCATCACATATTTTACATAATAAATTAATCCTGCCATGAGTACGCCGATTCCTAATGACTGGAATGTATACATCGTCATCAGCATCTTGAATGGCGTATTTCGTAAGGCTATTTTGACTTGTTCGCCAAAAGGCGATTTTTTGTTACTCGCTGGCAATGTATTTGCTTTGCGAGTCCCAAAGAAGCATATAAGGCAAAACGAAGTTATTAACGTACCCAAAACAATGCCCATGAAACGAAATCCGGCTTCTCCTCCTCCACCGAGTTCAACCAATGGCATTGCAAGACCTCCGGCCAACAAAACTCCTATCGATGAACTGATCATTCTATATGAAGTAATCGACATTCTTTCATTATAATCATCGGACATCTCGGCAACCATACTTGAATAAGGTACATTAAAAACCGTAAAAATCGTACATCCTAATGCAAACATTACTCCGACGTACAATGCATTTGCGAGCTCAGAGTTATATTGCGGAGCCAAAAAAAGAAAGAAAAATATTAATCCAAATGGAATTGCTGCCGCAAGAAGATATGGTCGTCGTCTTCCAATGGGAGAACGCGTAATATCAGATATTCCACCCATTATCGGATCGGAAATCACATCCCATAATTTTGGAAATAAAAGTACTAATCCTGCCAAAGCCGGATTTACACCCAATATATTTGTTAGAAAAAACAGTAAAAACAAACCACTTGTCACAATAAAGATATTGCTTCCTATATCACCAATTCCATATCCTAGTTTCAATCCAAAAGATAACTTTTTATTTTTCATTGTGGTAATATCCAATTTTTAATCTCCATTATAATTGCAGTATAAAACTTACAAACAATAAGAGAAAAATATGATCTAATTTAATTGTTGTAAGCACGACGAGGAATATCATTATTAATAATCAACTATTTGTCATATAATTAGTTTGGTTAGTGAACAAGTACTTAATTCTAAATATAAAATAATCTAGGTATTACTTATGTGTTTCTTAATTTTCATTAATGAATAACACAACTTATACGATCTTTGATTTCGAAAAATATCTAAATCAAAAACAAACCGAATTCATCGAATATCGAAAAAATGGTATAGAATTTGTTAATAAGAAGTTAATTGATTTGGGGAGAACTCTTGGTGAGTATCCTGATATTTGGAAAATAAAAAGTAACAGAGTTAGAGGATGTACATCAAATGTGTATATTAATTCTAATATGACTAATAGTAAGCTGTTTTTAAGTGGTTACTCTGATTCGGAAATTGTAAAAGGACAATTAGCTATATTAATAAATGGCCTTAATAGATTAACACCAGACGAAATTGTTAATCAAGCAGAGACATATCTGTATAACTTTGTTAAAAACACCGATATTAGATTTAGCATGACAATTTCAAGGGCAAATTCACTCGGAACTTTATTTCAATTTATTAAGAATAAAGCTGATGAATATTTAAGTTAAATTATGATATATACTCATATATTTTTAGTTATGGTAGTAACTGTAGTTTTAATATTCTTTGCCGAATATCAAAAACTCCGCAAGATTTCGTGGATACTGTTTATTGGATGTGTTACTTATATTATATTAATAATCGAGCCTGAAAAAGCACAACCAACTAATATTACTCATGTTGAATTCGCTGCAATTGATTCAACACCAATTATTAGATCGGTAAGTCAGACTACCGATTTGGATACTGTTGTTAAAGGATTTATCGTAGAATCTAAAAACATTAATATTATGGATTCTGATGAATCCAATTTTATCGACGAAATACAAAATCTTAAGATATTAACATTATCTATTGCCACTGATATTGTAGAAAAAACACCCTTTGGAATTAGTCGATTATTTTTAAATGATATTGGCATATTATATTGTTATACAGAAGTTGACAATACTGTAATAAATAATAAAATAATCCATAGTTGGAGTCATAACGAACAAGATTACTTTAAAAGCATTATTACTGTGGGGGATTCACCACATTGGAGATGTTGGAGCCGGATAACCATTAAACCGGAGATGATCGGGAATTGGCAAGTTATTGTAACGGATACTATTGGTACTCAATTAGGTTCAATCGAATTTTCGATAATTCCTACAAGTGAATAATTGATTTAAGGAATAAATTATATGAAATGGATACGGAACTTGTACGATTGGGTATTACATTGGGCAGAGACTCCTTATGGTCCTTTGGCATTAATAGTTTTATCCTTTGCTGAGGCATCATTTTTTCCTATACCACCTGATATATTATTGATTACATTAGCCTTAGGTGCACGTAAAAAAGCTCTTTTGTTTGCGTTGTATTGCTCGACTGCATCTGTCGCTGGTGCGATATTCGGCTATAGCTTAGGTCATTTTGCTTGGTGGGTTGAACCGGGGCAATTCTCAAATTTTGCTAATTTCTTTTTTAACCACATTCCTGGATTTACAACCGATCTATTCTTTCATATTCAGACTATGTATGATGAATGGAATTTTTGGATTATCTTCACTGCCGGCTTTACACCGATTCCATTTAAGGTATTTACAATTTCAGCCGGTGCATTTGATATCAATTTCCTGATGTTTCTTTTTGCAGGATTAGTAAGTCGTTCTGCAAGATTCTTTTTAGTAGGATGGTTAATCTGGAAATTTGGTGAACCAATCCGTGGTTTTATTGATAAATATTTTAATTGGTTGGCAATAGGATTTACAGTTTTGCTAATAGGTGGATTTTATGTAATTAAATATTTGATATAATATTAGAATTTTACCCTAAACCTATTATTTTTAATTTCCATTTTTTTCGATGAATCAGAAACATCAATGTACTTTTGTTCAATTGGCGTAGCATTAGTACTGGCAAATTTATTATCATAAATTCTTATATAGAATTCGGGAATTCCCCGAATATGTATAACTTCATTATCACCCGAATCTTTAAAATGGTTTCCATATATTTCGATTCTTGATCCGGCTTGTCGATTTCTTTTTCTGTCTTCAGGTTTAATCCTGGCATCAAAAGGCCACCCATGAACATCAACAATATGTGCTTTTTTCCCTGTTTTTTGATTTGTCCAATGTGATATATTTGTATTGTATCTAAAAGTATAGTCGCAGCCATATTTACCAGAGGCTGAAACATCATGCCTATTATTGCTAAATTTATTATACTCAATTAATGTATATGAATTAAATGCAGTTGCTATCCCGTAACCTGTACCGAAAATAGTATCATGAATATAGTTATTTCTAATAATCATATTATTTCTTAATGAAAGTTTGGTTGAATCACCTCTATTTCTGATAGCAGCGTTGTTCCATCCCCAAATCTCACAATTTTCAATAATAATTGTGTCCTCTGGACTTATATATGCTTGAAGTCCTACCAAGTCACAATCTATTCCCGGTCCCTTAATTCTCAGACCAATAACATTCACACCCTCATTTAACCTAAATACTTCATCCTTTACGTCATCAGTAATATATAAGATGGCGCCATTTTCTCCAAATCTCTCTCCATCGCCCATTATTGTAACTCCTGCTGGTATTTCGAATCTAGGCGGATATTTGTTTTTATTTTTTTTAAGAGTAGGGGTGAGGTCTACTTTAATTTGTCCTGGAATATAAATAACATCACCATTATTAGCTTTTAATAATACATCGTATAATTCATCAGAATTTGTAACAGTATTTGTGATAAGCGGACGTGGTTTTGATAACTTTTTAAATTCAATTTCAGATATATCAATTTCTTCAATTCCAGATGTATCAATTTCTTCAATTCCAGATGTATCAATTTCTTCAATTTGAATAGCAATCGATTCATCATTTGTTTCTTTAATATCTACATCTTGTGTAGTAATAAATATTGCAGCGACTACGGCAGCAAATATTCCAATAATTATTTTTAACATTTTAGTTTACTTTTAATTATATATGATGTTATAATTTATACTATAATTTTTGATTAACTTATTACTAAATTCATTTTCAATTAGTTGTTTCCCGATTAAAAAATATCATAGATTCACACCTTTATTTTTTAGTATTTTTGAAAAACGGGGTGTAGCGCAGCCCGGTTAGCGCGCGTCGTTCGGGACGACGAGGTCGGAGGTTCAAATCCTCTCACCCCGACATATAAATATGAAAGAGTTCAATCACATAACAATAGATAAAAAATGGCAAGACTTTTGGGAGGAAAATAAAACTTTCCAGGCTATTAATTTTTCTGAAAAGGAAAAATTCTATTGCTTGGTAGAATTTCCATATCCATCAGGCGACGGTTTGCATGTCGGACATCCTCGGTCATATACAGCTTTAGATATTTTATCACGAAAAAAACGAATGGAGGGTTATAACGTACTGTTCCCTATGGGTTTTGATAGTTTTGGTTTACCTTCCGAAAACTATGCAATCAAAACAGGGATTCATCCAAGTATCATTACTAAAAAGAACATAGAAAATTTCACCAGACAACTTAAGGGCCTTGGATTTTCATTTGATTGGGACCGTACGCTAGCTACAACGGATCCAAATTACTATAAATGGACACAATGGATTTTCATCAAGTTTTTTGAAAAAGGGTTAGCATATAAAACTAAAATGCCAATTAACTGGTGTAATAATTGCAAAATTGGTCTTGCAAATGAAGAAGTTGTTGATGGAAAATGTGAAAGATGTGAGGGAGATGTTGTTAAACGTGATATTGAACAATGGATGCTTCGAATTACAAAATATGCCGATAAGTTGATAGAGGATCTAAAATCCATTGATTTCCTTGACAAGATAAAAACTCAACAGATCAATTGGATCGGTCGTTCTGATGGAGCCGAGGTTACATTTAAAATCAAAAATCAGGACCAATCTATAACTGTATTTACTACTAGACCAGATACATTATTTGGTGCAACATACATGGTTTTATCTCCCGAGCATCCTTTAGTAAAAGAAATTACCACAAACGCACAACTTTCTGAAGTTGAGAAATATATAAAAGAATCAGTGCATAAAAGCGATCTTGAACGAACTGAATTAAGTACAGCTAAAACAGGTGTTAGTACCGGTGCATTTGCTATCAATCCTGTTAATGATGAACTAATTCCTATATGGATTGCCGATTATGTTTTAAGCAGCTATGGAACGGGTGCAATTATGGCAGTTCCGGCCCACGATTCACGAGATTTTGAATTTGCTCAAAAATTTGATTTACCAATTAAGTGTATATTGCAGCCCGATATAGAACAAACTCAAAAAGAAAATGTGTCTGTAGAAGATATATTAACAGGAAAAACATGCTGGATATTGGATGGTAAGTCTATTAATTCATCTAATAATAAAGGGTTAAATATTAATGGTTTAGATGTTAAAGAGGCGGTTATAACAACTACAAAATGGTTAGAAAAGCAGGGGATAGGGTCATCTGCAGTGAATTATAAACTCAGAGATTGGGTATTTTCACGTCAAAGATATTGGGGTGAACCAATTCCATTAATTCATTGTAAGGATTGTGGTTGGGTGAGTGTTCCAGAAGAAGATTTACCGGTTAAATTACCTGAAGTAGAAAAATATGAACCGACTGAAACTGGAGAATCACCCTTAGCGACATTAATTGAATGGGTAAATACTACTTGCCCAAAATGTAGTAAACCTGCTAAACGAGAAACAGATACTATGCCGAATTGGGCTGGATCATCCTGGTATTTTTTAAGGTATATTGACCCAAATAATGACAGACAATTTGCCAACTATGAAAAATTAAAATATTGGATGCCTGTCGATTGGTATAACGGTGGAATGGAACATACAACATTACATTTATTATATTCAAGATTTTGGAATAAATTTTTATTTGATTGTGGTTTAATACCATTTAGCGAACCATATAAAAAACGTACTTCACACGGAATGGTTTTAGGCGAAGGTGGTGAAAAAATGTCCAAATCTCGTGGAAACGTGATCAATCCTGATGACGTTGTTGAACAATTTGGTGCAGATGTTTTTAGAATGTATGAAATGTTTATTGGCCCATTTGATCAATCCGCAGCATGGGATACTCAAGGAATTAATGGTCTTGATAGATTTATTAGAAAAGTATGGCGATTAATTACTGAATCTAACATAAAAGATATTGAAGTTGTTGAAAAACAACAATATATAATACATAATACCATAAAATTAGTGACTAAACAGATTGATACGCTTGATCTAAATACTGCTATTAGTCAATTAATGATTTTTGTTAACGAATTTAGCAAATCCGACACTATTACAAAAAGCACTGTTGAAACACTGATTAAACTTTTATCGCCGTTTGCACCGCATATTTCAGAAGAATTATGGCAATACTTAGGACATACTGATACAATAGCTTATCAGGACTGGCCAAAATATAAAGAAAAGTATTTAATAACGAAAACTGTCGTAATACCAATTCAGGTAAATGGAAAAGTGCGCGATAAAATTGAAATTGATCTTGAACTTGCAAAAGAAAAGATATTGAGCATCGCAAAAGAAAGTATCAATACGGCAAGATATCTAGAAAAAAAAGAAATTGTAAAAGAAATCTATGTGCCTGGTAAGATAATTAACTTTGTAGTGAGGTAGGATAGCGCATTTATTAATAGAGAGGCTATTATACATAATCTATCTTATACGACATTTACTTGCTCTTTAGGAACTCTCTTTGGAACTTCTTGATATTTGTTTTTCCGCCAATTAGCATAATAGTTTGGTCTTTATCCAATTTAACATCCATATTTGGATTTAATTCAAACTTACCCTTTTTATCTTTTATTCCTATTATTATCAAATTATATTTTTTTCTAATATTTGAATCGACAATTGAAATTCCAATTAAACTTGGAACGTCATTGATATTAATTTCTTCAACAACAAGATCAATATCGAATTGCGTCGTTGATATTGAAACAGCATCTTCAATATTTGGTTCGATTAGTAACTCCGTCATTCTATGGCCGCCTGCTACGTACGGATTAACAACTTTATTTGCCCCGGCACGTTTTAATTTATATTCGGTATCACTATGACTGCATCTGCTTAATAAAAATGTTTTTGGATTGAGCGTCCTAACAGACATCGTAACAAATAAATTATCTTGTTCTGTTCCTAGGGCAACAACAATTCCCTTGGCATATTTCACACCGACAGCTTCCAGTGTTTCATCGGCGTTCGCGTCGCCTCGATAATATTGATATCCTTTTTCCTGCAGGTCGATGATTTTCTCATCATCGTTTTCAACGACAACATACTTTACGTTTTTCTTAGCTAATTCATCAGCAATTATCGCGCCCATCCTGCCATAGCCAAAGATTATGTAATGATTGCGTAATTTTCTAAGAATTTGCTGAACTCTTTGGCGACGTACTTCTCGTAATTCCATAAGATTTTCTCCTAATTGCGATATAAACATTGCAACTCCACTAACTCCAAATATTATCAGTAATATAGTCCAAATTTTTCCCCAATTGGTTAATTCATGTACTTCAGCGAAACCTACAGTTGATAATGTGATTATTGTCATGTATATACTATCAACAAATCCCCATTGTACACCGTCAATAATATGGAATCCAAACGACCCAACTGATATTAGCGCTAAAAAATATAATAAAATGAATTTGGTCTTAATCCTTGTCATTATTTCTTTGGTTTAATATTTGAATTTAGCCATTCAGAGTACTTTTTATCGATATATTTTATTTCAAGTGTTATGATTTCAGGGACTTCATAGCTGTGGTTATCTTTAATATAATCATAAACTTCCTGTTCAT
>JBHPEE010000021.1:0-23847 GCA_042577295.1 Fidelibacterota bacterium
GTTTAGTAGAAATATAATTTTAATTCTTTTTTTATCAATCTGCTGTGGCTATGGTCAAGATACAACCTCAGTAAATCAATCTCGGTCTAATTACAACTCAATATTATTTGATTCAAATCCCCATAAGGTGGTGGTGCGTTAAGTCGATATTCAATTGGGCCCAAATCAAACTCTCGATATCAATTATAGCGGAATTGGGATATAAAACATCAGGTTTTATTCAAGGTTATAGCATGGAGGCTTCTCCAATATTTATGTTTGGATTGGGGATTAAAATATAATTATATTGTAGCATAAAACATGTTTAAGCAAAAATATGAGAATAGAAAATATCATAGTCTATATTAAATGTTTTGTATTCATATTTATAAGTGCTTTTGTTTTCCTAATAATAAGCAATTGTAGCAACTTGTTGGATCCACAGGATTGTAATGATGACTCATATACTGAAATTAGAATTACAACAGATGATTCCGAACAGATGGAACCGGACGTATATGGCGATATAATTGTATGGCAGGATAAAAGGAATGATAATTGGGATATTTACGCATATGATTTATTGGCTCAGTCTGAAATTCAAATAACATCAAATGAATTTGATCAATTTGCGCCGTCTATTTGGCAAGACAAGATAGTGTGGAAGGATAATAGAAACTATAAATCTGATATTTATATGTATGATTTGTCAACTGAAAAAGAGATTCAAATTACAAATGATAGTTTTACAATTTTCTCACCAATAATCTATGATAATATTATTGTGTGGCGGGAGCATAGAAATGGGAGTACCGATATTTATATGTATGATTTATTAACTGGTGAAGAAAAACAAGTTTCCAATAGTGGTGAAGTATTTCGATATCCGGATATTTATGGCAATAAAATAGTCTGGCAAGATAATAGAAATGTTAATTACGATATCTACATGTATAACATTACAACCAATACAGAAACACAAATAACTACAAATGATAATCATCAATGGAGACCTGCAATTTATGATGATAAAATAGTATGGACTGATAACAGAAACGGCGGCGAAAGAGAAGATATTTACATGTATGATCTATCAACTAAAAGAGAAACTCAGATTACATCGGATGGTTCTGATCAATGGGCTCCAGATATCAATGATAATGAAATTGTTTGGATGGATAATAGAAACAAAAATTGGGATATTTACATATTTGACCTGCAAACAAAAATTGAATCACAATTAACGATTGACCAATCAACTCAATATAAGCCTTCAATACAGAATGGCAAGGTAGTCTGGACTGATGAAAGGAATGGTAATAAAGATATATATATGATTAATCTAAACCAGTAATGTTGATCAATCAGTAGAATTAATATCAAGTTGAACCAAAACAAACAGGCTAATCTGAATATACTAAAGACTCTTAAATTTCGATTTATTATGAAGATATACTTTCCTAGGATTGTATTATATTTCCCTTTTTTGGTAGTATATTTATTAACTGTTTCCTCTTGTAATAAAAATTTGACCGACTCTTCATCTGAACCCTTAACTATAATACTAACCCCAAAACATATTGGAGTTAATAACAATTTTAACGGCGCCATTGATTTGACTGTAGGGGGTGGTAGTCCTCCTTATCGATATTTATGGTCAAATGGAGAGACATCAGAAGATATACAGAATTTGACTGAGGGCGTTTATTCTGTATCTGTTACCGATAGTGATGAGACGACAACAACAGACTCGACCGAGATATTGAGAATTCAATCGCTTAGGTTAACGCTACAAGTAAGTAATGTTACCCTTAATGGGGGATCAGACGGATCTATAGATCTGACTATGACCAGTGGCATTCCTCCTTTCCAATTTTATTGGTCAAATGGTGACACCACTGAAGACCTATCAAATATAACATCCGGAAAATACATTGTTACTATTAAGGATCAATTTGAACAGCAGATAACGGATTCTGCCACAGTAAATGAACCCATTCTGATTGTTTTAGAATATACCGAAATAGAAAATGATTTCTATCATTTAATCGAATCGTCAGTAAATATTGGTCTTTTTACAGGGGTAGATGGCACACTATTAATTGATAGTGGTTATGAACACAATATTGATAGACTAAAAAACACCATAAATGTTCTAAGTAATAATAAAATAACTCATATAATAAATACTCACACAGACAATGATCACATTGGAGGAAACTCACTTTTACCCGACAGTGGAACCTTTATATGTAGCTCAAGAGGTAAAGGGGACGTAAGGCCCTATAATCCAAAAGCAAGAATTATAGGTATTACAGAGGATTATACGCTAACTTTATCTGATGGTGAAATTGTGTGCTATCCAATGAATAATAACGGCCATTCAGATTCTGACATTTTTATATATTTTAGAAATTTGAAAACTATTTTTCTTGGAGATTTATACTTATCCGAATCATTTCCAGCAGTTTTTCCTAGCAGAGGGGCAAGAGTTCAGAATACTATTTCAAATCTAAATTTTGTTTTAGACAATTTCCCTTCAGACACAAAGTTAATTCCCGGACATGGTAAAATATCGACTATGACGGATTTAGAAAATTATTCAATTATGTTAAATGAAACTGTAGATATCATCATTTCGCAAATGCAGTTAGGAAAAGATTTGGATACAATTATCAACGAAAACATATTGGCAAACTATCAAGCTTGGGGTTCCCAGTTGGAAGGGTTAGATGCTGACTTTTGGATTACAGCAATTTATTATAGTTACATAAACTCTATATGAGTTTCTATTTACAAATTTAAAGTATCAGAAGCTACCTTATATAGGTTTTTAAAATAAGAATAGTGTTAATAGCTCTATTCTTATTTTAATATGATAAGGTGATTTGTGATATTATACCTATGACGTATTAACAGAGTTTTGTCTTCACACGACAAACCTTTGACAAAAAATGGAGTATTTTCTTTTAAAGTTTGGTCACGTTTTAGGCACGTTTTTCTGTAAATCCACATATTGTTTATTGTTAGTTTGTCTCATATCCCAAAGGTCAGGGGTTCGAATCCCTTCCCAGCTACTGAGGAAAACACAAATTTACCGTACGGTTATAGTATCGTTCTGTGTTCTGTTACTTCAACCTAGTTAATTATTGAAATATCTGTATTAAAGATTGAATTAATTTTCTCGATAAACGTGTTTGCGATACAAGTGTATCCAAACTGATTTGGATGTAATCCGTCAAGACTAAACAATGAGACAAAATTCAAATTCGGAATGCCATTTTCATCAAAAGTAATCACATCTTTTGTGTACTTAATACCGCCAATTTGACAGCCGTTCAGTTCTATATTTTTGAATAATGTATAAATATCAACTAAATGCAATTGAGTATTTTGGTTTACAATGTCCCCGATGATATCATTATATTCATTTAGAATTTGCTGAACTTCATTTTTTTCCTCAGAATCTAAAATTAATGAATCATTCAACGCATTATCCTGCGTGATATTATCGGAATTGACATAGTTTATATATTCGTTTGTAGCAGGTAATAATACGTGGTCATCGTCGGTCAATCTGCGCACACCATTTTTACATTCACCAAAATAATATACTTTATTTCCTCCTTTATTTACTGAAGAAGGAATTCCGGTAAAAAATGGTAAATCAGTTAAATCTAATAAATTGGCTACCAAAATGGGGGCATCGGTTCCGGCGGTTAATTCGTTCATCATATTTTTGAAATGGCTTTCAAATTCAGCCGGATCGGTATAATCTGCCAATCCCATCGATGCGGATTTTAGTACATCATTTATACCAATCCACAATGTTATTAAAGTTGGCGAAAGTGACAAAGCTTCTTCAATTTGGGTTCGACCTGAGTTACGTAAAATTTTATCAATAAAATGATTATTCTCTGCATCAGCAGGCATTTTAGCGGAATATGCATCTTTAACTGTGATTGATGGAATGCCAAGGTTATTGTATGCACGATTTAAATTTCTATTTTTCTCTGTTCCAGGCGATAAATAGTCGATAGTTGTTCCCGTAAAGGACAATCTACCTTTTTTCTCATCCAAACTATAACCATTACCTCCAATTAGAGGTTGCTGAAAATTATCAATTTCAACGGCCTTGGCAATTAAGTTGGGAAAACTAGTTTTTTGAGCGTCTTCATATAAAGCTGCATCTGACATACCGGCGGTAAGCGAATTACCTATCGAAACAAAAGAACTAAAATCAGCATTACCCCATTCTACGTTTGATTCGGTAGTTTTTTTACAACTAAATAAAACAATAGATAAAACAATAGATAAAACTAGATAGCAATACAACCATTTGATTTTCATAATTAAAATTTCCTATTCTTAAAAGTTAAAAATATATAGTTTGTAATTTAAAATAGCTTTTTTCATTAAAGATTAAATAAGTCTAAGTTAATAAGACTTCATCTTTTTTATAATTTTATCAGCAGCCAATTTACCTGTGAGAATCGACATTGGTACGCCCGCAGGACTGTATGCCCACTGTCCTGCTTGATAAATTGATGGTATTGGTGTTTTAACTGAGCGATCTGAGAACTGTATTTTGTTTATCACGGGCACAAGTTTTTCGAACGACCATCCAGTAATAGCTCCTTCAGAACTGCCAACTCTGTTTTCAATGCTTAATGGGGTAAATGAAAAGTGATCAATAATTTTATTTTTTAATCCCGGATAAATAGTATCCGATATTACATCCAATATACGGTTTTCAAGCTCCACAATGAACTCATTATACCAACCTGATTTTTGTATCGCTTTAAACAAATCATATTCAGCAAGAAAACTAATGATCAGTCCGGTTTTACCGATTGGTACTAATTCGGAATCTTTTAGTCCTGGAATAGAGATTTCATAAGTATTAAATTGAATAAATTTATCCAGCCAGGTTAAAACTTGTTTCTTATCAACCTTTTCCCAATTATCTAGTAAAGTTCTTATTTCACTTCTGTGAGTCTCGCCTAAACCTTGTTTTGACGGAGTGTAAAAAAAGTGTCCGTTGGCAATTTTCTTAAAACTTTCAAGAGGCTCATCCACTTCCAAGAATAAAGTGAAGACTGAATCACCGCCTCGATTTTTCAGAATACTTGTTTTAGTGCTTTCAAAATCCGATTTTGACTTAGTAAATGCCCCTTTAGTATCTAAAATTATATAGAGTGTTTTTAAATCTGCTGCCCAGATAAGATTGTCATATTTATAAGTAGTTCCATTTTCGTCTTTTACTATACGATTATCAGCAATTACTTCAACAATCTTCGTTTCTTTCTTTAATTCTCCACCAAATTCCAATATTTTACTCAATAAAGCATCTGACAGTTTCCCTATTCCGCCTTTAGGATAAAAGTAGTCCAAGTATAGAGAGAAATAGCTTAAAGCAAAAAAGGTAGGTGTATTTTTAAAGAAATGCTGAGAAATAATATCTCTAAGAGAAGAATTTTTTATGATGGTTTTTAAATATTCTTCAACGGGAATATTCATGCGATTTATTTTGCCAACGGTTAAGATAAATTTGGGTAGCCATGGCAGTAGTTTTTTAAAAATGAATTTTGTATCACTTTTTAAATCTTTAAACACCGGATTTTCAACACCATATAGAACATCCATGTGCTTCATTATTTTCTTTATAATTCTAATTAGATCATCAATCTCTTGTTTGCTATCCGGATATAATTTTATAAGGAGTTTGCCGTAATCTTCAAGGCTGTCTAAATTATTTATATGAAGTATTTCATTCTCAATTCCTAATGAAACAGGACTTTTGACAATTTCAAGCTCAATATTCAGGTCCTTTAGCATTGAGAAAATAATTCCGGCATCCTCAAGAGCTCTCACTCCTGCATCAAAATGAAATCCGTTGTGAGTAAAGGAATTTACTAGTCCTCCGCATTCCTTGTTTTTTTCAATTAGTAATACTTTTTGACCGCCACGAGCTAAATACGCTGCTGCAGTTAATCCTGCGATTCCTGCCCCCACAATTATCGTATCGTATTTATTTACTATCATTTTGTTATAGTTTACTTATTTAATCCGCTTAATTGAAGACTTTTATCCCAAAGATCGTAGGCCACATCAATATCTATAGCAGGTGGTGCCGGTACTTCTTCGGTGGTTAAATTAAAGAATTTGCCACTAATTGAGTTTAAATCTTTTGAAACTCCGAGATAGTATAATGCTTCGGCTGATATTTCAGGAGATTTTAGTGCTTTATCAAAAAACTTTCTTTTAAACCAGCGGTAAACCGGGCCATTATCCTGTCCTGTATCAGTCTTTACTGCACCGGGATGCATTGCATTTATAGATACATTTGTATTTTTAAAATGTTCATTAAAAATTAGCATAGATAAAAGCTGTGCTGTTTTTGCTGAGCCATAACTTTTTAAACCGGAATAGTGGCGCCTTTCCCAATTCAGATCATCCAATTTAATTCCCCAAGCAGCAAAACGATGACCTTCGGAACTAACAATAATAATTCTTGAGCGTTCCTGAGATTTTAACTTTTCCATTAATTTATAGTTAATAATAAACGAAGAAAGATAGTGTACCATGAAAACCTTTTCAAACCCATCAGGCGTTAATTCTTTTTTCGTAAGATAAATACCCGCGTTATGTATTATAACGTCTATCGAAGAATTGAGATTTGAGAGCTCATCTGCTAATTGGTGAATTGCATTCAATTTACTTAAATCAGCAATTTTGTAATTACAGCTAACTCCGAATTCCTTTTCGATTTCATTGCGCAGATGCTCTGATTTATCTGTATTTCGGTTAACACAAAGCAGATTTGAACCTTGCGATGCATATTTTCGAGCAGTTAAATAGCCAATACCTGAAGTAGCTCCGGTTATCACAACAAGTTTATTTTTAAAAGTCTCAGAGCAAATCTTTGGATCTAACCGGTTATTTTGAATCATTGCGAATATGTTAGACCAATTATATTCTCTAAAGTACTTAAAAAACTTTTTATTTATTTTAATAACAACTCCTTATCCAAACTTCTTTTTCATAAACTTGCGGTACGCCTTGTTAAATCTTGGTATATTGTCGAATATATCTCCCCATAAATCGTAATAATCTCTCTGCTCAATAATTTTGCCTACAGCATTAAGAGTAACTCGACTGGAACCGTATATAACCGAACTAGGATTCTTTTTATAGCTTATAGTCATTTCCCATTCAATGAAAATCGTATTGTCTTCCTTAATTGCTCTGACAATATCCATCTTAAGATCTTTTGAACGGTTTGACAACCGTTCTGTCATTGCTTTAAAGTCCTCAATTCCGTTTATTTCCTGAATTGAATCCCGGAAATAAATATCATCATCATAATATGGTAGAATATGGGACCAATCAGGTTTGCCGGATGTATTATATGTTTTAGACCATAATTCCTTAATGGTTGCTACATCTCTAATAATTTTAATACTATTGTCATCCTTATTCATAATTTTAAAAATACATTCCTAATGTAAAAAGATAATCCTGATTGCGTAGAGGTGCAGGCTCTTCACCTTCAAAAGTTGGCATTAAAATTGTATTCCAACCGATTGTAAAGCGGTATTCAAAAAAGCAGTCTTTATCAAATAGTGGAAAATCTACTCCGCTCCCGTATATAAAACTGTAATCAAAAGTATCCACGCCTTCAATTTCACCCTCTTCTTTAAAAGTTAATTTATCATTTCCAATTTTTACATTTCCATCTATTCGGTATTCGCCGTGGATTAAAATCGCCATTGCAAAACCACTAGTTCCAAAAAAGTTAAAATTTCCTATCTTAAGAAAGTTATAGCGAAAAATTATGGGAATTTCAAAATAGTTAATATCATATTCCACATGAGTTGTTACTGGTTGGCCAAGCAAGGTGATGTCTTGTATAGATCCTTTGTTAGTATATAAAAATTCCTGCTGTAAACCAAAAGATTCGGTTAAGGGATAATAAATCAGTAAACCGCCCCCTAAACCATGCCTATAAAAAGAATTAACTCGATATGGATTATCTTTAGGCGTTATTCCATATTGGGTTGACATGCTATAACCACCTCTAAAGCCAAAACGAACACCTGTTTGAGCTATTAGATAATTGCCAAATAAAATTATCAATAATATCCACAAATAAATTACCTTTTTCAAATTTTACTCCTTAGTTCGAATAAATGCTTATAAACTTAAGGTTATTTCTCTACTTTGTGTTTGATTTGGTACAATAAAATAAATGTTAGTTTTACTTATAAATTACATTTATCTACAATGTCCATATACAATAAAAAATAGCAAATGTAAATAAATATTCCACTAATTATTTGCTAAACTTTAAACATATCCCACCAATTTAGACAAAATTTATAAAAGGGGCTAGGGTATTAACTCCTTTTAAACAATTTCTGCGTTTTTACTACAATAAACGGTAAGTACTTGATATTGTTGATACTTCATTGAGCTCATAACCCAAAGGACGTAGGTTCGAATCTCTCAACGCCCACTCTAAACAAACCCCGTTTCACGATGGGGGTTTTGTTTTGAATGGAATAATATAAACCGAGCTACATATAAACCATGAAAATAAAATATTATTATTTCACATTTGGTTTTGGTTTGCCAAAATGAATATAGCCAATCAAACGCCAAAGAACTACGAGTAGTAACCAATATCCAATTAATATTCCCAAAGTAACCCAATATCCTTCGATTGCATTTTTATAAAAAGCAAAAGGAACATTTAACGTGATTAACAATGGTATGCCAAGAAATAATGCTATACCACCGCCATAAACAGCATCTTCGGCAACAGGTGTCTCGAATTCAGGATCAGTTACACGTAAAAGAACTAAAGCAGAATTAATAGTACCGGTCATCTCGCCGAACAGCTCAATAAATCTTTCAAAATGATTTTCATCGAAAGCTCGCCGAGTAACATAGTAGAGCATAAACCCAGTCGCTGGTCCGGCTAAAATAGCCATAATTAATATCGCTTCCCAATAATGTATTATAACAGGGATACTTATTGCAGCAATTGCACCCATCACTAAATAATCAAGAAAAACACCCATACCGCGGTTCATTAAACCGCGATCTATTACATAACCTCTTTTCATCTTATCCATCACTTTTCTAACTGCAATAGATATTAATAAGCCGAAAACAAAATGGAATGACCAAATAGTCATGATAAAGTCATGTAACCCGGCAGAGGCCATTAAAGCAGTTAGACCTTTTACAAAAAACCAGGTAAGCAAATATACAAACCCGATTAGGGCCAAATGGAAAGCCATGGGCTCCACGGCTTCGGTTGTGAGTGTTAAATTTCCAGCACTTGGTAATGGATTTTCTTTATATACGCCGATGCGTGTATCATTTGTGATGTCTTCAATGTTCTTTATTAAATCGCTTTTGCCTCTTCTAATACCCCATTGAATTAATGCCATGCCACCAAAAAAAGCATATAGATATCCAATTGCTGCGAAGGTAAGTCCTACCAATCCGCCCCCTTCAAAACCCCATTGTTCCCAGCTATTACCCATCGCATAAGCGAGACCGGGCCCCATGCCAAACCCGAGTGGGAGCAACAATCCAATTCCAAGAAAAAGGTCAGGAACTAGAGTGTAAAGAAGAATAAAAGCCACCACTAAACCAATTATACCCTGTAATAAATAAGATGATAAAGATGCCAGTGCCTTACTAACCGGACCTTTTCCCCAATGGGTTTTTTCTTGTCTTAAACCAAGTGCAATAAAAGTTAGCGCAAGAAAATGATATACATATAGTCCTAGTCGCTCTGAAGGCAATTCAATTAATCCTAATCCTTGGGAACCAATTAATAACGCTAAAAACCCAGCAATCAAATTATTTGGTATTAAAAACTTTTGAAAAAATTTAATGTGCCTTCTTAAAAACGTTCCAATTATTAAAAATGTACTTAGATATAATAAATCTAGAATTACATCCCGAAGATTTACATCAAGGTCCCAAGGGTTCATTTTTACCTCGCTATATTTGAAGAAATATAATTTGAATTATGATTAATAGATAGTAATTATTATGATGCTTGTGATTTACCATTAATTGCTAAACAAACCAATATAATTATCAATTCATACAAATCACAATATTATCTAATATAAACAAGATGTAAATTGCCTACTTAATTTTATTGTATAAATGGTGAAGATAATATGAAAAAGAAAATTAGAATTGGAATTATGGGATTTGGACGTATTGGTCGGAATTTATTCCGATTAGGTTATGACAATCCTTTATTTGAATTTGTTGCAATCAGTGATTTGGGTAATCCGGAAGCAATGCATTATTTATTAATGAGAGATTCTGTTTACGGTGCAATGACAGAGAATGTAATTCTTGAAGGTAATTATTTAAAGGTTCGACATCAAAATACTAGATTATTAGAAGGCGGTAAACCGGGAAGTATTCCGTGGGATGCTTTTAACATAGATTTTGTTATAGATGCGACTGGTCGCTATCGTCAAAGAGCTGACTTGCAAGCACATATAGATGAAGGAGCAAGACGAGTCATTGTGGCGATACCACCAACAGAATCTATTGATAGAATAGTTATAGCTGGTATCAATGATGATGAAATTGAAGCTCATGATAAATTGATATCAGTTACCTCTTCAACTACTCAAGTATTGGCGTTAATGGTCAAGATGCTGGATGAAAAATATGGTGTTGAAAGAGCGATGATGACTTCAATCCATGCTTATACTTCTGATCAACCGCTTGCTGATGCGGTTCGCTCAAATCTTAGACGCAGTCGCTCTGCGGTTGAAAATATTATTCCAAATGATAATCGTTCACCAAGGCTTGTAAGCGAATTAATGCCAAAATTCAAAGGTAAGTTAGATGGAATGGCATTAAATGTTCCGGTTTCCGACGGCTCTTGTGTGGATCTTTCTACCGAACTAAGAAATATGCCATCTGTTGAAGAGTTGAATGCAGCAGTTAAATCCTATGCAGACGGTTCGCTGAAAGGAATTGTTGGTTACACAGATGATCCAATTGTTTCATCTGATGTTTCAGGAACTAGCGAGACTATGATTTTTGACGGAAAAGCAACTATGATAACACAAGGTAAACTATTAAAAACTCTCTGTTGGTATGATAATGGCTGGAGCTTTTCTAAGCGGATACTTGAATTAATAGAGGCCTATTCAAAATTGGAGGTGAAATAATGAGAATCGCACTTAATGGTTTTGGTCGTATAGGTCGATCAGTTTTTCGCATTCTTAATGCGCGGGATGATTTTGAAATTGTTGCAATCAATGATATTTCACCGTCAGATGTTTTAGTTTATTTACTGAAATACGATACAGTTATGGGACGTTTCCCTGATAAGATTGAATTAAAAGGAGATGTTCTTGAGACAAGTAAAAATAAAGTAAAGATGTTGGAAGAAAGAAATCCTGCAGACTTGCCATGGAAAGAACTCGGAATTGATATTGTGATTGAGGCAACAGGAATATTTCGTACCAGGGAAACTTTAGCGGCACACTTAAAAGCCGGTGCCAAACGTGTTATTTTAACTGTACCTGCAAAAGATGAAATTGATTATACAGTTGTAATTGGTGTCAACGATGATGGTTTAAAAAAGGAACATCGCATTATTTCGAATGCGAGTTGTACAACAAATTGTTTAGCACCGATGGCTAAAGTTTTGAATGATGCTTTCGGTATCGAATATGGTGTAATTAATACAATCCATGCTTACACAAATGATCAGCGCCTCGCGGATGTACCACATAGCGATTGGCGTCGCGGTCGCACGGCGGCAGAAAATGTGATACCAACATCTACCGGTGCCGCACGCGCTGTGGGAATTGTATTACCCGAGTTAAAAGGCAAGCTTGACGGTATTGCAATGCGTGTACCGGTTCCCGATGGTTCAGTTGTTGATTTAGTAGCTAGACTTAAACAGGATGTTACTCCAGATCAGATTCACGGTGCAGTAAAAGCCGCAGCATCATCAAAAAGAATGAAGAATGTATTAGAATATTCCACTTTACCGGTTGTTTCAAGTGATATTATTGGTAATCCACATTCATCAATTTATGATGCACCGTTTACTAGAGTTATTGAAGGTAGATTTATAAAGACGTTAAATTGGTATGATAATGAGTGGGGTTATTCTAATCGCGTAGTTGATTTGATTGATCTACTTAGAAATCTAGATTAATTGATTATTGAAAATAATAAAACCCTCAAGGTCTCATAGCCCTTGAGGGTTTTATTTATCATTCCCGATATAGTCGGAATTCCACAGTTTTATTTTAACAATTCTGGAATATCTCTAAAATAATCCAAGCTTTCCGGATTCGCAAGAGCATCGCGATTACTAATGTATTTACCAGCAATTATCTTTTTAACAGCAATTTCCACTTTTTTGCCATTAATTGTATAAGGAATATCGGGAGTTTCTAATATCTTAGAAGGAACATGCCGTGGAGAACAATTTGATTTAATAGTATAGTTGATATTGCTTTTTAAATCATCATTTAAAATAAATCCATCATTCAATTTAATAAATAGTATAACTCTTTCATCGCCCTGCCACTCTTGACCGATAACCAAACTGTCATCTATCGCAGGTAGATTTTCCACTACTCTGTATATTTCTGATGTACCAATACGTATTCCCCCCGGATTTAGAGTTGCATCGCTTCTTCCGTGCATTGTTACACCGCCATGCCTACTGATAGAAATGTAATCTCCATGATGCCAAATATTCGGGAATTCTTCAAAATATGCTTTTCTGTATTTTTTTCCATCCGGGTCATTCCAAAAATAGATTGGCATAGAAGGGAATGGACTTGTGCAGACTAATTCACCTAGTTTATTAATTAGTGATTTTCCATTTTCAGAGAACACATGAACATTCATTCCCAATCCTTTGCATTGTATTTCTCCTCGATAGACCGGCAAATTTGGATTCCCTAATACAAAGCATGAAATAATATCAGTCCCACCGGCAATTGATGAAAGCATCACATCCTTTTTAACATTTTTATAAATATAGTCAAAACTTTCATTCATGAGCGGAGAACCGGTTGAGAGAATTGTACGTAGGTTGGACAATTTATTCTTAACAATTGGTCGAATTCCCGCTGCCTCGCAACTGGCTATATATTTGGCACTTGTTCCCAAAACGGTGATTTCAAGTTCATCGGTTAAATCCCACATTGCATTCTCATCATGATAAAATGGCGAGCCATCATACAAAACTACGGTTGCTCCAATTGCAAGCGAGGATACTAACCAGTTCCACATCATCCAACCGCAAGTTGTAAAGTAGAAAATCGTATCATCGCGAGTTAGATTTGTATGTAAACGCAGTTCCTTCAAATGCTGCACTAATGTTCCACCGGCTCCATGAACAATAGCTTTCGGCATTCCGGTTGTCCCTGAGGAATACATAATATATAATGGATGATCAAATGGAAGTTGCTCAAAATGAATTTTTTTTGATTTATTATTTTTAATAAAATGTTGGTAATTGATACCATTTGGAATGTCAGTTAATTCAACCGAGTGAGAAATATAAGGATTTACAACAACATATTTTAATGATGGTAATTGTTCCGCAATTTGTTTTACCTTGTCAAGATAATTGAACTTTTTGCCATTGTAATTATATCCATCTACTGTAAATAAAATTTTTGGTTTTATTTGTTGAAAACGATCCAAAACGCCTTTAATGCCAAAATCGGGCGAACATGAACTCCAAACTGCACCGATTGAAGCAGTTGCAAGCATCGCTATTACTGTAATTGGCATATTGGGTAGAAATCCGGCAATTCTGTCTCCAGGCTGGACACTAGCATTTCTCATTGCACTAGCTAAAATTGAGACTTTATCAAATAATTGTTTATAAGTGATATTTTGTGGTTTTCTACCTTCACCTTTAAATATAAGTGCAATATTACCATCTCGATAACGTAATAGATTTTCGGAAAAATTCAATTTAATATTGGAGAACCATTTAGCTCCAGGCATTTTAGAATCATTATCAATAACCGATTCGATTTTGCCAGTATGAATTATTTTACTAAAATCCCAAAAAGTTTGCCAAAAATCAGCTATATTTTCTACAGACCAATTGTGTAATTCGTCGTAATTTTGCATAGATAATCGATGATGGTATTGTACAAATTCTGTGAATCTTGTCATTTGTGAATCTTGAATTTGGTTTTTTGTCGGTTTCCAGAGTATCTTTTTTAAAGGATTATCCATATAAAAAAATACAAGTGATAAATATGATAATCACACAAAATTTATTCATGAATAAAATAAGAAAATTATGAAAATAGCATTTTTAACAGCTGGAGGTATTGCGCCTTGCTTATCCGCTTCGATTGGAGCATTGATTGAGGAATATAATAAACTAGCCCCTACAGCTGAATTGATTGGCTACCTGAATGGTTATAGGGGACTATTGTTAGGGAAAAGTATAAACATTCCGGAATCGGTAAAAAGCAATGTAAAAATATTATATGAATTTGGCGGTAGCCCGATTGGTAACAGTCGCGTTAAACTTACAAATATTGAAGATTGTGTGAAGAATAATTATGTCAATGAAGGAGAGAATCCTTTGGAGGTAGCAGCAAAACAGTTAGTAACGGATAAAGTTGATATTTTGCACACAATCGGTGGTGATGACACAAATTCAATGGCAGCCGAATTAGCAAAATATTTAGAGGAAAATAATTACAATTTAACAGTTGTGGGAATGCCCAAAACTGTGGACAATGATGTAATACCAATTACCCAAACGTTAGGTGCATTAACTGCTGCTGAACAAGGGGCAATCTTCTTTGAAAATATTGTTAATGAAAATACTACAAGTACCCGTCAATTAATTATCCATGAAGTCATGGGTCGCCATTGCGGATGGCTTACGGCTGCAACGGCGGTTGCGTATCGACATCGTTTAAATAAACGAACATTTTTACCTGAAATACAGCTAGTCAAGGAAAGATGGGACATCGATGCTGCTTATGTCCCTGAATTGCACATAGATACGAAATCGGAAATGAACCGATTAAGAAAATTAATGGATGAAAAAGATTGTATAAACATTTTTTTGAGCGAAGGTGCCGGAAAAGGTGAAATTGTTGCTGAAATGGAATCGAATGGAGAAGATATCCCTCGTGATGCATTCGGTCATGTCAAATTGGATTTAATTAATCCGGGTAAATGGTTTGCAAATCAATTTTCAAAAGGATTAAATGCAGATAGAACTTTAGTGCAAAAAAGTGGATATTTTGCTAGATCGGCAACTCCGAACTCAAGAGACTTAACACTAATAAGAGGTACTGCAATGTTAGCTGCTGAATCAGCTCTTGCTGGTGAAAATGGAGTAGTAGGAATGGATTATGAAGCCAATGATGAATTAAGACTTATTGATTTTCAAAGAATTAAAGGTGGCAAAGAATTTGATATTACACAAGGATGGTTTCAAACATTATTGAAATCCATTGGACAAATTTAAATTTATCAAGGAGAGATCATGAAAAAATTACCCGCCAAATTAAATACAGATAGAAGATTCCCAACAAATATGATGACAGCTCACGCATTATGCTTTAAAGCGAAGAATGGTGAAAAGGGAAATCAAAAAGGAAAACGCTACGCTGTTCCAGCCTTCAACATAACGCATTTTCAAGGAATAAATGCAGCTTTTAAAGCATTTGAACTATTAGGATCATCGGGACTTTTGGCTGTATCGAATTCAGCATTAAAACATTTTGGCGAAGGCGATGCAATTTATGGATTGGAAGTTGCCTCCGAGTATATTGCTAAAAAAGCAGGTAGATCTAATGTAAAAATTGCTACACATTTGGATCATGGAGATTACATCTCTGATGCCGGAAGACGAGTTGTACAGGCATCTGTTCAGCATTTAACAAGTGTTATGGCGGATAATTCCACAGACAAAGTAGCAAAGAAAGCCATGCCTTTACAAGATAATGCCGACTTGACACGAGAAGTTGTGGATATGGCACATCCGCTTGGACTCTCAGTGGAGGGTGAATTAGGAGTGTTAGCGGGCGAAGAGGATGAAGACACTAAGTCTGAAATTTCAACATACACAAATCCTGATGAATTGGATCAATTTTTACAACAAACGGGAGTATTAATGTTAGCTCCAACCATTGGAACGATGCACGGACCAAACAAAGGAAAGCCCGGTTCAAAGGTAAAATTAAATATTAAGTTAGCCCATGAATTGCTAAAAATTGCTGATAAGATAAATCCTGAGATATTATTTGTAGCACATGGAGCATCTACACTTTATCCCGAAGTTGTAAAATATGCTGTTGAGCAATTAGATAAAATGAACGATCCAACCAATTCAAAACAAAAATGGCTAGATTTTGTTGGAACGGATTGGGATCAAATTGAAGGATTAATAGAAGCAGGTTTCTGTAAGATTAATACAGATACAGAAAATCGTCAAACATTCCTTTCAGCATTGCTGGGAGCAATCAGCGAAACAAGTTCAAAAATTGATATCCGTTGGTATGACAATCAATGTACTGATGCCCTATTAAAATCATATATCCAAAAATTAATTATGGCAGGTAATTATGGTGTATGGCACGAACCAAAAATTGATGTGAAAAAATATAAGTTTTATTTGAGCAAAAGTTTATCAGATTTGATTTAGTTAAATATCAACCTTGCAAAGGCTATAAACCTACCCAGGGCTTATTTATATATATGCGAATTATTCTAGAGTTTTCCAAACCACATCAAAAGTCCTATAATCATAAAACTTCCTGCGGCAAATTTTTGAATAACATCAGCAGGTACTTTCGCCTACAGCCACTCTCCGAACAGAATCGCTATTGCGGTTAAAATGGTAAATGCTAACATGGCACCTACAAACAGACTCCAACCCGACAATCCTTTCGATTTCATAGCTATTATTGCTAACTAAGTTTTGTCGCCTAGCTCAGTTAAAAATATAATTTCAAATGAGAGTAATAGTGTTTTCATGTTATTCCCTATAATTAATTATTATTTATTTAATAAATAATAATTTTCCTTGTCTGCTATTTCTAAAGTTCGCAATTCATAGGTGCTAAATCCTCCGTTAGCAAAGGGATCGGATTCTGCAATGATTTTAGCTTCTTTAATTGATTCAGTTTTAATAATCACTACTTCACCTTTATGATCTTTAAATGGTCCACATAGTATTAATTGATCATTTTTATCTAATCTTTTTAAATGTTCGACATGCATATTAATTACATCAGTCGTGTAATCTTTTTTCGATTAATTAAAATAACATATCTGGTATATTTTGAATTATTATCTATTTATTCCTCTATTAATGAATGAGAATGAAGCAAATAAAATTATTGATGAAATAATCCCTGGATAAAATGGTTCAATTTTCAATGTTAGGTTTGACATGGTATTATTAAGAATAAACCACAAAATTGAAATTATTACAGGAATCAACAATAAAAATTGTCCTTGCCAATTTCTTAATTTTAATTTAGTTAATGTTATAAGAAATGGGATTAGTAATCCCGGAACCAAGATTGAACCAATCATGTACCATAATTTTACTACCGATGGAAACGAATAGGCCATCACAATTGCTATGATTGCCATAATAATTAATCCTAGACGAATTAGTGATGCTGAATTATCAATTCCATTTTTATTTTTAATACGACCAATAATATCTCTACCAAATGTGAATGCGCTTATGAATCCGAGCGAGTCAATTGTCGACATTATTGTTGCTAATAATCCGGTGATGAACAAACCGTAGAATAGGGGCGGAAGTAACGCTTGTCCGAGAGCAGGGAAGGCGAATAGCCCCTGTCCCTGTGGCAACAAAACTCGTGCATATAATCCTGAAGTGAGTGTTAGCGAATCAAATACAAACCAAAATATGACAGAGATTAGAATTCCTTTTTGCGCCGTTTTCGGTGATTTTGCTGCCGCGCAGCGCTGATAAAATCCGGGGTCAATGAATGTCCACATCGCAATGAAGAACCAAACAAAGATATATTGAATTGAATTTCCACCGGTTGGAGATAGATGCTCTGCCGGTAATTGTTTAATGATTTCTGTAGGAGTACCAATTTTTATCCAGGCAAATATTATTAATAGTATAAATCCACCGAACATTAAAATAAACTGAACTACATCTGTACGAACAATTGCTCCAAAACCACCTTTCCAAATATAAATTAGACTAAATATAGTCGCCGTTATTAATGCCCATAAAAACGGTATCCCGATGGTATATTCGAGTAAAATTCCTATGCTTAAAATATATGGGGCAGGACTTGCCAAAAAAAGTAGAAATACGCCACTAATTACTCCTGCACTTTTTCCAAATCGATCATGAATCTGATCCGGTATAGAGACGAAATTTAGCTTTCTGATTCGTGGCGCTACGAAAATCGCAAATAAAATTGCGAAAAAATAGTAAGGTAATCCAAAAATAAACCAAGTTTGGATTCCAAAATTGTAAGTATTTTCACCGATTCCCAAAATTCCACCATACCAAGTTGCAACTAGAGTAGCGACAAATCCCGGCAAGCTGAGTTTGCGACCTGCGAGAATATAATTATTTGAATTTTCAGAAGAAAATTTGTTCCGGTAAAAACCGATAATAATTACAAGTGCAAAATAGATTATTATTATAGAAAAATCTAAAAAGTGCATTGCACTAATGGTGACCCCGAAAAAGCAACAGTCTATTTGATGATTTTACTGTAAATTTATTACCTAAGGCTAAGTTACTTACACCTTGTCCCGAAGGAGAGAGGAATTGTTTTGTTAACGAATACTTTAATCCTTTGGTCGTTACAGACTTTACCCCATAAACTGCTATAAGAGAAATATGCTGATCTTGAAATGAATTAAAAGTGTGTTTACCTTTTATACATTCTACAGTATATAGATCTGTGACCATTTTAATTTTAAGCTTTCTATGATAATTTATTAATAATAACATATTTGCCATTGCGAGGTCATCGCGGATTCCAGTTGCACCAAGAACGGTAATTTCTTTCACTAATGAATCAATGCAAAAATCATAGCTCTTTTCAAGGTCCGTATTGTCTTGTTTTGGAATATGTAGGAACTCTGATTCCTTAAAATCCTTAATATTTTTGATAGAATCCATATCTCCAATTATGAATGCGGGATCATATCCATGGTTTTTTAATTTATTTGCTGATCCATCAGTGCTAATAATTGTTTTAGCATTTTTTATTAATTCTTGCGGATAATGGTGCGATGGGTATTTGCCATTAGCCACTATCACTATTGGTTCTATTAGTTTTTTCTTTCTCATGATATTGCTTCCCACTTTGAATCAAATTGCTTTTTATAGCCTCGATTAATTTTTAAATCCAATCTATTTTGAGATGATTTTGCTTTATTTATATATATCTCTGATCCGAAATATTGACGAGCAAGTCTTGAAACAGGTAGTACCATCGGTGCAGGTTTCCAAAGAAATATAGAATTTAAATTTCTATCAATTAACTGTCCTTCTGAGCATGCCCATGAAAGTTGATTTAATGAAATTTTAGCATTTCGCATTTTATCCAGCGCGAACAAAGTCCCTTGCTTACATGGATTTATAAACATGAATCTTCTACCGTAAAAAAGACCGGTATGTAAGTAGTTTGGAACTATCACAACACCATCTGTTCTAAGACGTTTTGCCATCCAAAAGAAAATTTCAAATATTATGCTGCTTATCCCAAGTCCAGGGTAATCTTGACCGGGCAGCTGTGGTCTCCTTCGGGTGAATTTTTTTATTGGATTCTGCAATAAAAACCACTCGACGACTAACAAATCAGCCGGAGGATATTTACTTTCACCTAAAGGTGGAGATTGAAAAGTACTACGCCGCATAACTATTTCACCGGATAGGAGAAGTTTCTTTCCAATCTGGTGACTAATTTGAACACGGTGCCTATAAGAATTACTTGTGTCCAAATTAATAATTGGTTCGGACAAACCAACATTATCCAAATGCTCAAAATAACCAAATTTTCTTAGTGTAAATTCAATGCCACGAGTGCTAAAAACTCCCATAAATCGTGAGGTACCACGACTGGTTGTCAGATCGTTAAACAATTCTTCCTGTGTCAAAGAAAGTGACTCTGAATCTTGAAAATTTAAATCGCGTCGAATGTGTTTTACCAAGTTTCTATATTTCTTAGGACGCGGTTTTAATAATGTATTGATATCAGGTAGCATATAATAATTTACAAGATTTTCGATTTAAATGGCTGTATGTTTGAAAAAAAAAATAATGTATATTTCTGCCCGATTATTATGGATTCAAAACAATTTACAAATATTTTATATAAGTTTATTTCGCACAAACCATGGGCTTTAGTCATCGCAATTTTTGCGATAACAATATTGTTTCTATTTGGTGCATTAAAACTTGAATTTGACCCCTCGCTGAAGTCTATGATTCCCAAACAGCACGAATTTTTACAAACCATGGACGAAATTGATGAATTGTTTGGAGGAACCACGATATTAGTTTTGGCTGTTGAATCAGATAGTTTATTATATAATCACACATTAGAAAAGTATAAAGCATTCGCCGATTCTCTGGCTGAAATAGACATTATTGACAAAGTAGTTTCATTGTTCTCGGCATCAAGAATATCAAGTTCTGAAGATGGTTTTCAGATTAATCCGTTGATAGAACAATTTCCAAATACTGATGCGCAAGTTGATTCATTAAAGGCTTATCTAAGTACAACAAGTCGGGTGGTTGGTAATATTATTTCAGATGATTTCAAGATGATGTCATTTATTTGTCAACTGACCGTTTCATTCGATTATGATGAACATAAGCTTATCAGTACGATTGAAGAATTAGTTAAGCAATTTGAAGGACCTGAGAATATTTATTTTGCCGGAATGCCGTTAACACGCGCAAATGTTACTACCCAAATGCAACGCGATATGTCAATCTTTCTACCGGTTGGTTTAGTCTTAATGATATTGTTTTTAGCTTTCAGTTTTAGGAGTTGGTTGGGCGTTCTTTTACCGTTAACAGTTGTAGTTATTTCAACTATTTGGACTTTGGGATTAATGGGATACCTAGGTCTTGACCTACCATTTACAGGTATTTTAATTCCAGTAATGTTGATTGCAATAACCAATAATTACGGTATTCAAATAATAGCACACTATTATGATTATTCTAAAGATGATTTAAAGGCCTCGCGAGTACAAATCATTAAAAAAACATTGGAAAGTGTAAGTTTTCCAATATTTATTGCTGGATTAACTACGGTATTAGGATTCTTGGGTTTACTAAGTCACATCTTACCAAAGGCTCGCGAGCTTGGTATTTTTGTGGCTTTCGGAATTTTTATAGCATTTATAATAAGCGTGTTGTTAATTCCAGCTATTCTGAATATTGCTAAAAGACCTGCCCTTTTGAGCAATCCACTAAGTTTCCGACGTATTAATACCGGCCTAAACCACTGGGGCAAGTTTTTTATAAAATATAATCGCATTGCGATTATATTTACGATCATTGTATTGATAATTGCCGGCTTTGGAATAAAATTAGTGAGCGTTGACTCCAACCCTAATAATTATTATAAAAAAGATGCAAAAATCAGAATTCATAATGATGCGATTTCTAACGGTTTTGGAGGTACGGCGCAGATATCAGTTTTGATTAAAGGAAATGCGTTTGATCCACATGTACTACAAAATATCGAATTGTTGACAGAACAATTTAAAAAATACCCATTGGTGAGCCAAACTGCTTCCATAGTAGATGTTGTTAAAACAATTCATATGGCATTCAACAATAGTGACTCAACATATTATGTTATACCTGAAGATGAAGAATTAATTGCTCAATATATATTCCTATATGATTTAACTGATACACAATCTGCAATGACTGTGCTAATAGATGATGTTGACTTTCCAGAATATTCGCAATTAATTGTCCGAATAAAAGAAATTAATTCAAATCAGATTTCTACAATTGTTGATGAAACACAAGAATTCATTCAAACAAATTTTGCCGATATGGGTGAGATAAAAATTTCGGGTGGTGCAGCTATGTTGGGTACATTAGCACAATTAATTGTAAAAGGGCAGATGATAAGTTTGATAATTTCTCTAGTTATAATGTTCATTATTATGAGTCTTGTTTTCAGGTCGATCGTAGGTGGAGTCATATCGATTATACCGCTAATTTCGGCAATAATAGTTGTGTTTGGATTTATGGGATATGCCGGTATTGATTTAGATATCGCAACAGCGATGCTATCGAGTATTATGATTGGTGTTGGTATCGATTATACAGTTCATTTCTTGTGGCATGTAAAAGAGCACATTAAGGAAGGGCAGGATTTGAATACGGCGATTTTTACTACACTTAGATTGTCCGGAAAGGGTATCATATTTAATGCACTATCGGTAATAATTGGGTTTTCGGTATTACTATTATCAGTTTTTGTCCCGGTTAATTTCTTTGGATTATTAATTTTGCTATCTATTGGTATGTGTTTGGTAGGTGCTTTAGCACTATTGCCCGCAATTGTTAGTCTATTAAAACCAAAGTTTTTGTTTAAATGAAAAAATTATTACTTATTAATAAATGATGAATATTAGGAAGCCACAGAAGATTATGAAAATCAGAAACAATCATTATTTAATGGCAGTAGCACGAAAAGAGATAAGTGAAATATTGGATAGCATTTTGAACCGTCCACTCATAGAAAAGTTGCTAAGTATTATATTGGTATTTACTATTTCATTGGAAGCCGAACAATTAACAGGGCGCGATGTGATTATAAACATGGAGTCAGCGGAAAAAGTGCTGACCACACAGATGAATATCAAATTAACGCATACTGACGTTAAACGAGATAAAGAGAAAGTGCGCATCCGTGAAATGGTAAGGTACCTAAAGAGATATAAAAATGGTAAATATAAAAGCAAATCATTATTGAGGTTTTTAAAACCTGATATTGCTAAAGGAACAGGTTTTTTAATTTGGTCAAATCGTTCGGGTGGAAATGATCAATGGTTATTCCTTCCCAAATTAAAAACAGCTAAGCAGATTGAATCTAAAGAAAAAACTCATCGATTCATGAATACTGAATTTTCTTATGAAGATTTGGAAAGTTTCAACCAACCAGATGAGCAATATTTTTTAAAGAATGAAGAGAATTTTGAAGGTAAATATTGTTATATAATTGAAGTAATTGGTCATACTCAAACACAATATAAGCGTAGGTTAGTATGGATTGATAGCGAGGATTGGTTGCTGCGTAAAGTCGAATTCTACGATAAAAGTGACAAGCTACTTAAGGTATTAACTATAAGTGAATATCAAAGTTTTGAGAATTTTAATTTTTCCACAAAATTAATAATGAGAAATATCCAGACAGGTTCGCACACAGTTATGGATGTTTCTGAGATAAAATATAACATTGAAATCTCCGATAACTATTTTACTAAAGAATCATTAGTAAAACCATAAAATCGATTTACACAAAGAGTAGATTTATCACATTTATCATTTGGGTTGAAATTTAATTTTTAGGATTAATTAATCAAAGATGATAGTTATTTGCCAACAAGTTCATTTGATTAACCGGTTCTGTATGGTTTTTAAAATGATTCTTACCTTACTATAATATGGACCAGTAAGCTAAAAACAACCCTTAGCGGGTTGTTTTTTTATGGTCACTTGTTTAACGATCCAAGTATTTGTTTGATTATCTTGATGATCTCAGCAAGCATAGTTAAGTCACCTCCTTTCTATTGTCTTTTTCAAGT
>JBHPEE010000022.1:0-23354 GCA_042577295.1 Fidelibacterota bacterium
CGATCTAAAATAAATATTTTTTCCGAAAATGGTGAAGATGGTATTATTGAAAAAATATTTTCAGAAATTAAACCTAAATCCAATCTTTGTTGTGAATTCGGAGCATGGGACGGTATTTGGGCAAGTAATTGCCGAAATCTAATCGTAAATCATGGTTGGAGAGCTATTATGATTGAAGGTGATCCGGTACGATATAAAGATCTTTTAAAAACTTATGAAAATAGTAAATCTATTCGCTGTCTAAATAATTACGTTGATAATAAAGAAAATAGTTTAAATAAAATTCTTACGCTAGAAGAGAAAAATAATCTTGATTTCCTCAGCATTGATATTGATGGGCTAGATTCTGAAATATTTGAAAATATCGAGTTTCAACCGAAAGTAATTTGTATTGAAGTAAATACAGGACATTCCCCAGATAGTACTCTTAATATTTCAAGAGATATAGCTATAAATAATGTTGGGCAACCTCTCAATTGTTTTGTAAATATAGCTAAATCAAAAGATTATGAATTAGTTTGTTTTACCGGCAATGCATTTTTCATAAAAAAAGATTTATTAAGCAATGCCAATATCATACAAATATCTGTGAAAGATGCCTATTTACAACATTTAGGAACAATTCCAAATCATGTAAAAGAACATTTATATTTTGTAAATAAAGGAAAAGTAAATCCATTTTATAAATATAATAATCCGTATTTAACAAAACGAGGGTTAGGATTAAGCTATTTCCAAATTATTAAAAAGTTATTTTCATTATTTTCAATGAAAATAAAAGGTAATATAATTTTTACCGTTATGCACGTAAAAAATAAATTAAAGAGTTTTGAAATGTAGAAACGTAAAAATTTACGTCTCTACATTTCAAATTATCCTAACCACAATTGTCTCTCCAAACTGCACTTTTGAATGGCCTCTGAAAGATGCGCAGATTTAATTTCTCTTTCTCCGGCGAAATCTGCGATGGTTCGCGATACTTTTAAAATACGGTAGTAGGCGCGTGACAAATTTGCCTCAACTTCAACAATATATAGGTCTCAATTCCTAAAATTGAACCGCTAAGAACACGACTACTCAGGATTTAACTTTATCCAATTAATTTTACTTTTCAACCCAATCCCCATATTCTTTAATAAGATCAATGAGAGCTTTTACGGCATCTTTTGTAGCAATTTTCTTCTGAATCACTTTTTGTCCTTTATACAGTGCAATCGTTCCACTTCCTGTTCCTACGTATCCATAATCGGCATCAGCCATTTCTCCCGGACCATTAACTATACATCCCATAATCCCAATTTTTACTCCTTTCAATTGTTCGGTTTCTTTACGGATTTGGGCAGTTACTTCGGGCAAATCAAATTGAGTCCGGCCACAAGACGGACACGAAATATATTCTGTTTTTGTAATTCTCGAGCGGGTGGCTTGCAAAATTCCAAAAGAAATTTTATTTATAACTTGCGGTGATTGATTGCTTTCCAACCAAACTCCATTAATTAATCCGTCAATTAGTAATGCTCCGATATCAATTGAACTATCAATTAATAACTGCTTGGTATCTAATCGACTATAATTTCTTTTAATTATAGTGGGAACAGAGATATCATTTTTTATTAATTCAAAAATGAAACGGCGCTGTTCTGCCACGCTGTGTTTATTATTTGTCTCCAAGATTAATACTATTGTACTATCGGTTTTAATCTTTTTTAAAATATACGCATCTATTTCAGCAGGATTAATTAAAACAAAATTTAAAATCTCAGATTTTTTATTCCCAGTTTCAAAATAATTATTTGATGTAAATAACGGATACGAATTTTTAGAATTCTTCCAAACTTCAGCAATTTGAATTATTGCCAATCCGCTTGGCAATTCAAAATTAATTGATTGATCTCCTACGAAAATAAAATCAGCTGCTTGGTCAGAAATCTGCCATTTATCATTTGTATGTTTGTAACCGATAGCATTGAAGTCGCTTGGTTGTATTTCTTTTTGTCTGCTGAAATCAGCAATAATTCTAGGTGGATTTTCTCCGCCAATATTATTCAAAGTTGTGGACTCTCTAAGCCGAAATTCAAATGGATTTACAATCTGACTATCCAATTTGCTAATTGATTCATGGGTCTCGCAATTAGCATATCTTTGTACAATGGCTTTGGCAACTGGTATCTCATTTTCCGGTTTTTCGGTAAGTGAAACTCGGATTGTATCGCCGATACCATCTTCAAGTAATGTACCAATTCCAATTGCCGATTTGATCCGTCCGTCTTCTCCCTCACCGGCTTCAGTAACACCCAAATGTATCGGATAGACTTTACCTGATTCTATCAATTTGGCGGCCAATAATCTATTGGCATGAACCATAACCACAGGATTACTTGATTTCATTGATAATATAATATTATAGAATTTTTCCTTTTCGCAAATCCTTACAAATTCCATACCTGATTCAACCATTCCAAGCGGTGTATCACCGTAGTGACTCATGATTCTGTCGGATAAAGAACCATGGTTCACTCCAATGCGAATTGCGGTTTTGTTTCTTTTGCAAATCCTTATCAGCGGAACAAACCGACTACGTATTCGTTCAATTTCCTCTTTGTAAGCTGAATCAGTATACTCAGTAACTTTGAATTGTTTCCGATCAGTATAATTGCCCGGATTGATACGAACTTTTTCTACTATCTGAGCGGCAATTTCAGCAGCATTTGGCGTAAAGTGGATATCCGCTATCAGCGGGATCTCGTAGCCACGGATGTACAATTCATCTTTGATGATCTTAAGATTATGCGCTTCTTTGATACTCGGAGCAGTAATTCTAACTAATTCGCAACCTGTGTCAGCCATTCGTATTGCTTCTTCAACCGTTGCGTCGGTATCCATTGTATTTGTTACGGTCATGGATTGAACTCTAATCGGATTATTTCCGCCAATGCCGACTTTACCAACCATAACTTCTCGTGTCATAAGTCGGGAATATTTAGTCAGACTATTACAATATGGTAATAAAATATCCATCTATTTTTTGTATGGCTCATCAATATATATTTTAGCTAAGTGAACTGCATAACTATTATTATCTAATTTGATACATTTTTGATAGGCAATTTTAGCTGTGGAACGATTTCCAATAACATCTTGAATATTTCCGAGCAGTAATAACGAGTTAGTTAGATAAATATCTAACTCAGCCTGATAATCCTTGATTGAATTTTCAGTAAATGTCAGTGCTTTATTATATTGATCTTGTTCAAACCAATACAAAGCCCATTCATAATCTAGATAACTTTTCATTTGGAATTTTTGAGTAGGAGTTAGATCCATAAAATCTTTATTTAATTTTAGTAAAACTGTATTTGCTTGACCATAATCTTGTGTTTTAATCAAACTTTCAGCATACATTAATACAAAGTAAAAGTTTTTTGGGAATTTTTCAGCAAGAATTTTTGAATGTTCGAGCGCTTTTACGATATCAGGCGCTTCCCAAAGATAAATAAATGACAATAGACTCCTGGCTTCAATCCAGGCGAAATCTCCATAAGTGGCGGCGATTTCCATCTTTGCAAGTCCCGCTTCCTTAGTAGTTTCCAATCCAAATAATGAAGCAGCCCATTTAAGAATTGAACTCCTTAATGCCGCATAATATTCAACAATTCCAATCGGCAGCATCGCATCCTTGATTTCCGGATAGTTATCGGCAACATCTTTCGTTATTTTAAAGCCTAAATAGGCCGGAATAAGCGTTTTTAACCACCTCTTTTGACCCAAGTAGACTCGAGCGCGTAATCCTTCGGCAGAACCAAGGTATAACCTGTAAAG
Source organism: Fidelibacterota bacterium (assembly GCA_042577295.1). Taxonomy (GTDB): domain Bacteria; phylum Fidelibacterota; class Marinisomatia; order Marinisomatales; family JAHJCW01; genus JAHJCW01. The sequence goes on from JBHPEE010000022.1 coordinate 3,820, forward strand.
CGGATTATCAGGGTAATTTTCCGCTAAATACTCATACAAAGGTATTATTTCATCCAAATCTCTATTTAGAACTTCATACGTTTTTTCAATAGGATCATTAGCCTGACTATTCAACCACCTAGCGGTAGCCCACGTAAAATGAACGGCAGCATTCAGTGGAAATTCATCCCGGGCTTCAGTTAAAATATCAACCGCACGTGCTGTTTCATTATTATAAAACGCATTAACACCTTCCCAAGCGATTGAATCTCCGGGTTCCTCTGCTTTCATTTGAAAAAACGATAAAAATATAATAATCGTGAATAATTTTTGATATTTGTGCATATTATTTTACAATTTGTATCAGTTCACGAAATTTATTTCCAACTGCAATTTCCTGCTTTTCAAACAATAGCATTTCAACACTTGTGACTTTTCCTCCTAAGGAACATATCTTTTCAATGCCAATATTTTTATTGAGTTCCGTTCTTGAAGAAACCGCATCAGCAATTAGTTCAACCTCGTGTCCAATATTTAATAAATCTTTTGCAGTTTGATAAACACAAACGTGCGTTTCTATTCCGCATAGGAAAAAATGATTATATTTCTCTTTTTCTAGTAATGTTGAAAATTTATTATTCTTTACACAACTAAATTCACTTTTAATAATTGGTTGCTGTTTGGTTAATAAACTACTTATTCGATCTGCTGTTGCACCTAATTTATCAGGCAATTGTTCAGTCCAAATGATTGGAATATCAAGAAGTTGAGCGCCCATAATTAATATTACAATATTTTTAAATAACTCCTCGCTATTGTTCATTATTTGAGCCAGTTTACCCTGAACATCGATTAATACAATGGCGGTTTTTCTTTCTTTAGTCATAAATTGAAATTAGGAAATATTTGTAATATGTTTTATGTTTTATGTTTTATGTTTTATGTTTTATGTTTTATGTTTTATGTTTGATGTTTGATGTTTGATGTTTGATGTTCTAAATCCGCAGTTCAAACACCGGTTTCCAATCATCAACTTTCTCATTGCAATCAACAATTTGAATCGAGCAAATTTTGTAAACTGATTGTAATTGTACTTTACGGGATATTCTTTCCTTTTCTCTTTGTGAAACAGCATTATACATTAAACTAATATGCGGAAAAAAATCTTTACTATAATTAATCGATAATAAATCGCATACATGTTCATGCCATTTCGTAAGTATCTGCTTTTCTTCAAGTTCAATATATAATGCTCGCCATATATTTTCGGCATAATCGATTTTTGCTGGATGCACTTCAATAGGTGTATAATTACTCATAAGATTAATTATTGCCGATTTAATTCTTAGTAATGAAACATCGGTTTTACCGACTAAAGTACAATGCGGTTGAAAAACCGGGCCATCATATTTTTGTGCCAATTTTATTATAATTTCCAAGAGGATAGAAGAATCAAATGTTAACCAGATACAATACATTTTAGTTTTTCAGTTAAAAATACTTATTAGTTTTAAATAAAAATAAGTTAATTACTTTTTTCGAATATTAATAGATTTGTTGAGCATTTTTTTAAGATGTTAATATCCTTTTTATGTTTTAAATTGAAATGAAGTTTTTTCGTAATTTTATAATATAAATTAAAGTATTAACTAGATAAAAAGGAAATAAAGCATGCTATATACTAAATCAGCAGAATATGCAATCCAAGCAATGATATATTTAGCTGAAAAGAATTCAAAAGATCCTATTATGGTCAGTGAAGCTGCTGCAGCTTATGAAATTCCGCGACAATTTTTAGCCAAGATCGCTCAAATCCTCGTTAAACATCAATTGTTATTTGCAGTTAGAGGAAGAAACGGTGGGGTTAAATTAGCTCGGTCAGCTAAAGATATTTACATTCATCAAATCGTTTATGCCATTGATGGAGCTCCTCCTGAGCATGAACAATGTGTTGTTGGGATTAATGAATGCTCCGATCTCGCTCCGTGTCCATTTCATCATAAATGGAAAATAATTAGAGAAGATATACGCGAAATGCTAATGTCGGAAAATTTGCATGAACTAGCAAAACGTGTAATTGAAAAACGCAACGAGATGGCAAAAGCTAATCAGAAATAAATCATTAAATTATAAATAGAAAAATGGCTGATTATCAGCCATTTTTTCTTTAAGAGATAATATGGAAAAGAAAATAAGAATTATTGTAACCGGCGGCACATTTGACAAAGAATATAATGAAATTAGTGGAGAATTATATTTTAAGAATACTCATGTACAGAATATGCTCGAACTTGGTCGTTCCAGATTAGATTTAAATATCCGTACTTTGATGATGATTGACAGTTGTGATATGGATGAGGAAGATCGCAATATAATCGTAAAAAATTGCGAAAAGGCATCTGAGGAAAAAATTATTATAACGCACGGAACTGATACAATGGTGGAGACTGCCAAGTTACTTGCGAAAACCATTAAAGATAAAACAATAATTTTGACAGGAGCTATGGTTCCTTACACTTTTGGTAGTTCTGACGGACTTTTTAATATGGGCAGTGCAATTGCTTTTGTCCAAACTCTGCCAGCAGGAGTTTACATTGTAATGAATGGTCAATTTTTTAACTGGGATAATGTTCGTAAAAATAAGAAAATTGGAGAATTTGAAGAGCTAGAATAAAATGAATGTTCTAAGATTATTTCCTGTATTTTTTAGTTTTTTAATCTTAAGTGCTCATTTTTCACGAGCCGGATCATCTTTATTAACAATAATATTCCTACTTCTACCACTTTTACTATTAATTAAGAAATCATGGGTAGCTCGATTGATACAAGTTGTTTTAATTATTGGTTCTGTAGAGTGGATTCGTTCTTTAATTAACTATGTATCTCAGCGTCAATCAATAGATGAACCATATATGCGACTAGTCATCATACTAGGAGTGGTTGCCTTATTTACAGGATTATCCGCTTTAATCTTTAGGAATCAAGCTCTGAAGGAACGTTATAAATTGTAATTAGTCAATATTCAATACTCACTTCAACGCCCATTCCGGAAATTGGGAAAGATCAATCCCAAATACAGTTTTTCCAATTACATAAATTGAAACTGTTATTAAAATTGCTCCAATTAAGTTTAACCATACCCCCACTCTCACCATATCACCAATTTTAATTCGTTCAGATCCGAAGATAATCGCATTGGGCGGTGTGGCAACCGGTAACATAAAAGCAAATGAGCATGAAATTGTAGCGGGAATCATCAAAAATAGCGGATTTATTTTTATTGCTATTGACAATCCACCAATGATCGGTAATAACATTTCAGCGGTAGCTGTATTTGAGGTTAACTCTGTTAAAAATGTCACAAATAAACAAATTGCAATCACAATTACTATTGGATGAAAAATACCAAATCCCTGTAACTGCATTCCTAACCAATCGGCTAACCCGGATTCCTTAAATCCGCTTGCAAGGGCAAATCCTCCTCCAAAAAGTAATACAATATTCCAAGGAAGTTTGGCTGCTGTGTCCCAATCCAAGATACGTTGTTTTTTATCTTTCAATGATGGTATCACAAATAATATCAGCGCCATAGCGATGGCAACAGTCCCATCATTTAAATAGTTCGGATATGGAAATAATTGTGACCATCCGGGGATAGTAAAATCGCCAATTTTGATGTTGGCGCGAAAAACCCACAAAACTGCCAACAAAATGAAATCGATAAGGACTACTTTTTCTTCAAAAGATATTTTTCCAAGCTTACTGTACTGTTTACGGAATATATTCGAATCAATTTCAAAATCTATTGACTTTGGATTAAATACAAACGATAATATTGCCCACAATATCAATAAAAATACTAATGACATCGGTAAAGCGTACATTAGCCATGAGGCAAAAGTAATTTCAGGAGCATTCGGAAATAGAATAGTCAGAATTCTTGCAAATGATAAATTTGGAGGTGTACCAACAAGAGTAGCAACTCCTCCGATTGACGCACTATAGGCAATTCCTAAGAATATACCAATTGAAAATTTCTTTACCTTATCCGAATCTAAAATTTCTTCCAATTTGTAAACTATTGATAAAGCAATTGGTACCATCATCATAGTTGTGGCAGTGTTTGAAATCCACATTGATAAAAAGGCAGTTGCTAACATAAATCCAAATAAAATGCTATACGGTTTACTACCGAATATCATCAAAATTCTTAGAGCAATTCTGCGATGCAATTCCCACTTTCGCATTGCCAACGCGACTAAAAACCCACCGATAAACAAGAAAATGATGTGATTAAAATAGATTGGAGCAACATCTTTGCCATTCATTACTCCAAGTGTCGGATACAGTACTATTGGCAGTAAGGCAGTTACAGCAAGCGGTACGGCTTCTGTCACCCACCATAACGCCATCCAAATGGCAATAGCGGCAGTTATAGTGATTAATGGTTTTTGAGGATCTAAATCAAATAAAATATAAAATAAAAAGGCAAAAAGTGGTCCGGCAACTAATTTAAAAATATCTGAATTATTCTTCATTCATTTAAATTAATGATTATTGGATTATTTTTCCCCAAATATTATTTTGGAATAATCAGGACAGGACAGTTTGATACGTTTACAATAACCTCGTCTATCGAATCAGTCAAAGATTGTTTTGCTTTACTCATCTTATTATGACCCAAAATTAGCAAATCACAATCGAAAGCAAGTTCTGCTATACCTTTACTTACAGAAGAATTTTTTACAATCTTTACTTCAATTCTCGTTGCTATTTCCTCATGCCCAGCATCATAAAACATCTTTGTAAAATCATCCTTTCTGAATTTTTTTGGACTATCCATCATCATAGATATTTCACCCGCATGAGGATCATTTACATGAAGAACACATAGTTTCGCTTTTAGAGTAATAGCTATCCGGACGGCTTCATCAATTACCGGTATTTCATTGTCTTTTCCAGCCAATGCAACTGCAATATTGTTAAAAGGCATTAATACGCTCCCAAATTATTTCTTTATAATATATTTAAAATTACATGAAATATATAGAAATCTGAAATTTTAAAGTATGAATCGTAAATTGAAATACAAATTCATTATTTGTAGCCTGTAAATAGCTAATCGGAAATTAAATAATAAAACTTGCTCAATCACTCATATTATATAATTTCCCGATTGCTTATGACAATATTTGCAGTGGTGATATTTGTCATTTATGCGCGAAGTGCAACAAATATTTTAGTTTACGAAATAAAAGTAATAGTCGGAATATATTGGTGGGAGAATCGGAATTAATTATCATTATGTAGAGGCAAGGCATGCTTTACCTCTATCCATATATTAAAATAAAAACGTCCCGCATTTGCGGGGCGTTTTTCAAAATCATTTATAGTATGAATTACCCCAAGTATTTTCTCAGCATTTTACTACGTGATTTATGTCCAAGACGTTGAATTGCCTTAGCTTTGATCTGTCTAACGCGTTCACGAGTCAAACTGAATTCTTCTCCAATTTCGTTAAGCGTTAAAGCACTCTCACGGTTAATGCCATAATACATTTCAATGACAGAACGTTCTCTACCCGCCAATGTATCCAATGATGCCATAACATCATCTTTCATTGATTCGCGCATTAACATATCGTCCGGATTAGCATCCTGCGTATCTTCAAGCACATCCATTAACGAATTGTCTTCACCATCTTGAAAGGGTGTATCCAATGAACTATGACGACGTGAGTATTGCATCGCATTGACGACATCATCTGGTGTCATTTCTAATTGGTGACTAATTTCATTAGCTTTTGGTTGACGTTCAATTTCCGCTTCAAGTTTTTCAGCAACACGTGTTATCTTTGTGATAGTTCCCACACGATTTAACGGCAAACGAATCAATCGAGCTTGCTCGGCGAGCGCTTGCAATATGGACTGACGAATCCACCAAACTGCATATGATATAAATTTAAATCCGCGCGAATGGTCAAATCGTTTGGCGGCTTTAATTAAACCAAGATTCCCCTCGTTAATCAGATCGGCTAAGGATAAGCCGTTACCCTGATATTTTTTTGCCACGGAAACAACAAATCGTAAATTTGACTCAATTAATTCTTTCATCGCCAAATCATCGTCTTTTTGTATGCGAATTGCTAATTCTACTTCGCGTTCCGGCGGTAATGGCTCATATCTACCGATTTCAGAGAGATACAAGCTAATACTACGATTTGATCCTGAAGTTATTTTTATTGGTTTTGCTTTTTTTGTTGCCAAATTCTTTCCTCCGTAAAACTATTTAATTTTATACAAATCCGTCTGAAATATAATTTTTGACAGAATTAAAGGTACTAATTTTCAAATACTTAGTACAATTTCTTTATTGATGCTCCATATTTCAATTTGTTCCATAAATAATTCGTATTAAACATGAATATCCACACTTTTCCGTAATGTTTTAACCGCACTGCGTTGTTTTTTAATCTGCAAACGTTTTTCCTTTGCCCCTTTCGTTGGTTTTGTTTTTATGCGTCTTTTCGGTTTTTCTGATGCTTTTTTTACCAACTCCACTAATCTGTTTAACGCTCCCGATCTATTTCGATTCTGCGTTCTGTACTTTCGCGAATCAATTATTAATATTCCGTCATCCGTCATTTTACTTCCGGCAAGTTTTATTAATCGATTTTTAACATCTTCCGATAATGATGAAGAATTAAGCACATCAAAACGTAACTGCACTGCCGTGGAAACTTTATTTACATTCTGCCCTCCCGGACCTGATGCCCGCACAAAGTTCTCCTGTAGTTCATTTTCAGAGATGCTAATATTTTCAGTTATGTAAATCATATATTCGGGGAGTTACATCAATCGCTGTTTAGATGTCAACAGAGGGGATTCGTTACAAATTATTTTGTGGTGCAATTGAGTAAATAATTAAAATAATTAGTAAATTTGCGATAAATTTAATGAAATAAATACCATTATGCTTGAACAAATTCATTTTCTCCTCACATACACTTGTAATTATGAATGTGACCATTGCTTCCTTTATTGCGGCCCAAATGCCGAGGGAACTTTCACAGTAGATCAAATACAAAAAGTATTGGACGATGCGAAAAATATAAGAACTGTGGAATGGATTTACTTTGAGGGTGGTGAACCTTTTCTTTATTACCCGCTGATGTTGAAAGGATTACAACTCGCTAAGGCGATAGGATTTAAAACCGGCATCGTTACAAATAACTATTGGGCTACCACGATTGAAGATGCCAAGCTTTGGTTAAAACCAATTATTGATTGTGGTATTGATGATTTGAGTTTAAGCGATGACCTATTTCACAATGATGATACAGAAAACAATTCAGCAAAGATTGCAGCACAAGCCGCCCAAGAGCTTGGATTTTCAACAAATTCAATTTGTATCGAAAAGCCAGCTATTCAACCACCATCAGATGATAAGGGGGCTCCGGTTGTGGGAGGTGGTGCATTATTCAAAGGTCGTGCAGTAGAAAAACTCACCAACGGTTTACCGACCAAAACAGCAGTAAATTTTGTTGAATGCAAATACGAGGAGCTTGTAACGCCCACACGCGTGCATATTGATAGTTTTGGAAATGTCCAGATCTGTCAGGGTATTAGCATTGGAAATATGTGGCAAAATCCGCTTTCCCAAATATTAAAAGAATACGATGCTACAAAACACCCGATATGCGGATCACTCAGCATCGGTGGACCTTACGAATTAGCACAAACTTATGATATTAAATTAAAAGAAAAGTTTATTGATGAGTGTCATTATTGTTATACAGTACGTAGAGCGTTAATAAATAGATTCCCGAAATTCTTAACTCCGCTTCAAGTTTATGGTTTACCCAGTTTAGTAGATTAGCTTGTTACGACGATTAAACACCTTTTCCGAGAATATAGCCGAAAATTCTGAGTAAGCACTCCATTAGATATCTGCTAATAATATATTATTTTAGTTTTTCCTTCACTATTTTGAAATATCGCCTACTCATAGTTAATGGTTCGTTTATACCATTAATATGTATATGATAAGATTGATTATACCAAGGTTCAATTTTTATTATTTCCGAGATATTAATGATAGTTGAGCGGTGTATTCGACAAAAATGCTGTTCTGGTAATCGGTCTTCCCATTCCTGCATCTTTTTAAATACTAATTTTTTCTTTCCATCATTAGTATGAACTTCAGAGTAATCATCCGCTGCATTAATGGTTAAAATTGTATTGAGCCTAAGAAAATCATATGAATTGTTTAGTTTTAGGAATAAGCAGTCATTAAATTCTAATTTCTCTGTGGACTCTCTTGAATTTTGAGAACTTTGATATATTCTCCCTATTGCTTGTTTTATTCGTTCTCCATCAACTGGTTTAAGCAGATAATCCAGCGCATTTACTTCGAATGCACGAAAAGCGTATTCATCATAAGCTGTTACAAATATTATTTCAGTATTAGGATTGATAAATTCCAATAAATCAAAGCCTGATTCACCGGGCATTTGAATATCTAAAAAAATTAGATCTGGGGTGTGATTAATTATTTGTTCTCTAGCTGTATCAATGCTATCGGCTTCACCAATTATTTGAATTTGATTAAATTCAGATAATATTGATATTAAATCTTTGCGTGCTAACGGTTCATCATCAACGACAAGAGCTTTGATTTTATTGTACATATTTTACTTATTCTTTTTCAATAATTATTTTAATATGTACTGAATTCTCTTTTCTAATGATATCAAATGAATTTCTATTTGGAAAAGCTAAATCCAATCTTTGTTTAACATTTTTTAATCCAATTCCAGTTCCAGTTCCATTATTGGAATTACTTTTACTTTCGTCGATCCAATGACCTGTATTAATAATATCAAGTTGCAGGACCGAACCAGCCACTTTGGCTATTAAGTTGATTTTAAGAGGCATTGTACTAGAATCCATGCCATATTTTATCGCATTTTCAATTATAGGGTGAATTAAAAAACTAGGAATTAAAAATTCATTTGCTTTTGGATCAACATCTATTTGTGTAATCAATTTTTCGCCAAATCTAACACGTTCAATTTCGAAATAGTGACCTATAGCTTCCAACTCTTCTCGCAATAGTACTTGGTTATTCTTTTTAGAAACTAAGGAATATCTTAAGAATTTAGATATCTGCAATATCATTTCCTCAGCTTTCTTTTGGTTTATTCTAACAAGTGCTCTGAGGGAACTGAGCGAATTGAATAAAAAATGTGGATTAACTTGATATCGTAGCATTTGTAATTGAGCATTTTGGGCTAATAAAATTGCTTGTTCGGTTTGTTTTTTTTGTTCTGTCCATTCGAGCCAAAATTTTATTACAAAGTATAACGTACTCCAGAAATATAAAGTAAAAAACCCTGACCATATTGTTCTTAGATAGACATTAAAAATAAAATAAGAGTCAATCAATCCTTCAAGACTATGTAATGGAATGCTTATTATGAAATCAAGAACAAACCACACATGAGATGCAACAAGAGAAATAATTACACCACCTAAAACCAGTTTTATTATAGAATAAGATTTGTAATTTATTTTTTTGTAAAAATATCGCAAAGCAATACTACATAAAAATCCGGTAAACTTATTTAGTAGTAATCCATATACATTTTTAGGTTCGTTTACCAGACTAGGATAATATAGTAGCAGATAAATAAAAGTTAATAATATCCATCCAGAAATATTTATCACCCAGAATGAGGCGATTCGTTTATACCATTTATTGATATTTAGACTCATAATTGCTGAGAAGAATAAAATTAACTAATGAATATTAAAAAAGATATTAGGTAAATGGTATATATTATCGGCGAGAGACTGTCTTTCAAATAATATGCTATTTTATTTTCATTTACCGAACGTATTAACCTTTAACCGAAATCAGCTATTGATTAATAATACAAATTTTTAGACTCACTTCGCTAAAAATAACAAAATATTAGCAACAAGGAAGTATTATTATGGTGAGAAAATGAGGATTTTTATCTAACAAAAGAAAAAAAGAGTTATTATGAATAATTGTTCGGTATTATCGTTCATTATAAATTTTATTCTAACTTTACTTATATTGAATGTCGGGTTTTTAAAAGCACAGGCGTCGGATCCCGAGATAAAAATTCATTATCTTGGTCATTCTGCCTTTGTATTACGGTTTGACAATGAAATAAATATAGTTACCGATTATGGTAAGGAAAACGCCTGGGTTCAATGGGATTGGGATAGTCCAATCAATGATATCGGTGATTTAGTTCCTGATGTAATGACCTTTTCTCATCAACACGAAGATCATTATGATCCGACTAGAATTCCTCCCGGAGTACCAAATATATTAACGAATTTAGATAGTCTCTTAATAACTGGAATTACTATTAAACCAATTCGTACATGCGAAACAGATATCAATATAGAAAGCAATACAAGTTTTATATTCTCTTATAAGGGACTTACAATTTGCCACTTGGGAGATGCCCAAGCGCTGATCATGAATATAAGTGATACAATTGTTAGGGATAAAATTCTTGCTAATTTTCCCGACCAGATGGATTTATTGTTTATGACAATAGATGGACAACAACAATGCATTCCTCAGGCTGAAGCATTTGTGGAACTGTTAAATCCCAAAAGAATTATTCCAATGCACCATTGGAGTGAAAATTATCTGCAAGATTTTCTAAATCATCTAACTGATCAAAACAATACTGGAAGTAATTATCGAATTAATGAAATTGGTAATGCTAAATATGATCTATCTCTAAATGAAATTGTAGATCCTATTAAAGTTATTAGTTTAACAAGAGAACCATATTATATAGAGGCAAATGTGGGAATTGAAAATGATGACTATTATAGCAATTAAAAATTAAAACAGAATTATTCAAATACAATATTCAAGGAAATCACATTTTGAAGAAATTAAAAAATAAAATTCCGTATATAATTCTAACAATAGTTGGAATCATAATTATTAACTCCTGCGATAATACTCAAAAACAATCATTAACTAATTTCCCACTTCTTAGCGGTCCGTACCTTGGTCAAACTTTACCTAATGATGATCCAGTAATATTTGCACCTAATATAGTATCTACAGCAATGTATACTAGAGATATAACAATGACTCCAGACGGAAATGAAATATACTTTTGCATTTCAGTTATGGGTTATAATCTAATTTATTTTACAAAACAAATAGATAACATTTGGACAGAGCCAAAGATTGCTCCCTTTATAACTGAATTAGATAAGATTTATTATGAGTCTCATATCACACCTGATGGTTCACGTATGCTTTTTTTAACTAGTTTAGCAGATAACGAAAGTGAAGAAGTAGCACAAAATATTTGGGCTGTTGACCGGCTAGGTGATACTTGGAGCACACCATATAGTTTAGGTGCTCCAATAAATACAGATGGGAAAGAGTACTTTCCTTCCACTACAAGGAAGGGAACTTTATATTTTACTCGAGCCACAAAGGGAAGTCGCATTCATTATATCTATCGTTCAAAACTAGTTGATGGTCAATATATGGAACCAGAAAAGTTAAATGATTCTGTAAATTGTGGTACTAATCGATATAACGCATTTATTGATCCTGACGAACGATTTATTATAGTCTCAGTAGTGGGGATGGAAGATGGCCTAGGTGGAACAGACTATTATATAGTATTCCGAGATGAAAAAGATAATTGGAGCAAGCCAATCAATCTTGGGCCTAAAATAAATCAGAAACTTGGAGCAGAGTGGTCACCATATGTTTCTCCGGATGGTAAGTATTTCTTTTTCATGTCCACTAGGACTAAAGAGTTTAATGGATTAGTTGAAGGATTCCCTACCTATACCGATCTATTAAATTACTCTAATAAACTAGGGAATGGTAATCCGAGCATTTATTGGGTCAAATCAGATTTTTTGTATGCTTTACAATACTAATAATAATTATATAGTAAACAGTTGATTAATATTAAAATGACAACTTTTTAAAATTTACAACATCAAAATAAAAACAAAGGAGTAACTAAAATGAACCTAAAGAGCAGGACTATCACAAGAATAATTCCAGCGTTATTGATTATTTCGTCTTTCTGTTTTGGACAAACAGCAATAAACAATATTTTATTAGGACAGACTATATCCATTGAATCAAAAATCTTAAATGAAACACGTGAGGTATTTGTTTTTACACCTGATGGTTACGAACAAGGCAATGAAAGTTTCCCCGTAATATACGTATTGGATGGTGAAACCCATTTCTTTATTGCATCTGCGATTGCAAATTTTTTAGCGAATAATCAACGAATTCCAAAGACTATTGTTGTAGGCATTCCTAATATTGCAAGGAATCGAGATTTTACGCCTGCTGTTAAACAACAACCAAATTCGGGTGGTGCTGATAATTTCATAAAATTTCTTGATGAGGAATTAATGAATTTTGTTGATAATAAATATAGGACGCAAGATTTCAATGTTTTATTTGGGCATTCATTATGCGGAATGTTCTCAGTATATACATTATTTACTAATTCGGAATTATTTGATGCATACATCGCTGCTAGTCCTTGGTTGATGTATGATAATGAGTATGTTGTAAAAAAAGCCGAGGAAAAATTAGTCAGTAAATCTAATTTTATTAGTCAAATATATATGTCTATCGGTAATGAACCCGCATATTTTAATAGTTTGGATAAATTAACATCACTCCTAACAGTCAACGAATCCGGTATTAATTGGACTTTAGAAAAATATGAGGACGAGGACCATGGATCCATTCCTTTTAGAACTATATCAGACGGATTAGGATATATTTTCTCCGATTGGCAGTTGACCAATGACATCGCCATGAAAGGCGTTGATGCAATCAAGAATCATTTTCTTAATCGATCTAAAAAATATGGCTTTACATCGCAAATAACTGAGAATGCGTTAAATACTATTGGGTATCAACTGTTACAATCAGACCAAAACGAAAAAGCAATCGAAGTTTTTAAGTATGCAGTTGATTTGTATCCAAAGTCTGCAAATGCATATGATAGCTTAGGTGATGGTTTCGATAAAATTGGTAAGAAGAAAAAAGCACTTAAGAATTATAAAAATGCTGTAGCAATTGGATCAATAACTAATGATGTAAATCTACAGGCATTTAAAAATAATGTTGAAAGATTATCTAAATAAAAAATGTTATCAAAAAAAATATTTCAGTTAAGCTTATTGATCTTTTGTAGTATTTTATCAAATCTTTATGCTGATGATGATGTAAAATATATTGAACAGAATAAAATTGACGTATTATTAATTGCTGATGATAATTACGGATCTAGTTTTGTCGTTGGTGATAATCAAATTAAAAGTATCAAACAGCAGTTTGAAGAGTTCGGTTGGAATCTGATAATAGCAGGTGTGAAAGACACACTAGCACCATGCGATTGGGGCAATCAAACATACGGTACTGATAAGATGATCGTTACTAAGAAGATCTCTGAAATAAAGAATCTTGCTAAATTCGCTGCAATAATTATTTTGCCGGGAAGAGGATTCCCTAATCTTTTAAATAGCGCAGAGATGATGAGTTTACTAAAGAGGGCAAATCAGGAAGGGATAATTATTGCAGCATGGTGTCGAGGCGTAAGATTATTAGCTGCTGCAGATATTATCAGAGGGAAAAATGTAATAGGGCATTTCGATTATTTCGATGATTATAAAGCTGCCGGAGCAAATTATATTGAATATTCATTTATGTGGGATAATGGCAAAAAGATATTTCAAAATGTTACTCCACCAATCAGAGATGGAAATATAATTACAACAGTAAGAAGTCTTTACTATAGAAATGAAATGTGTCAATTAATAAAAGAAACAATCGAAGAAAATCTAACAGGAGATTAAGATATGTACGCCAGAACTATTATTGTAATAATTGTAATGGTATTCAGTACTAATATTTTTGCACAATTTGGAATAAAAGAATTACCAATTTATCAAAACCATAGGCTAGTAAGATTAGACTATGAAAATAAAAGTGGAGAAATAGCTTTTACAAATTTCGAGTATAATGATGATGGATTTATTTCAAAAGCAATATGGCAAAAGGACGATAACAGTAGATCAGGTATTGTTACTTATAAATATGATGAATTTGGTAATATAATTGAAAAAAACCGTACGTTTTCTGATAGTGTCAAAATAAATCAATCTTTTGAATATGATCAAAACTCTAATCTCATTTTAGATAACTTTGAAAGATCAGATGGGACAATAGGTAGGGTGGAATATCTCTACGACAAAAATGGAAAGCTAATACTAGCAAATTGCATTAAGCAAAATGGCTGGTTTACAGGTGTAATAACCTATGATTATAATGAAAATAATGTCATAATTAAAGGAAACCTCCTACAAAATAATACTGCAATTGGAACAATAACTTATGATTACAATCAAGACGGCATTTTGATAAAGGAATATTGGGATTTCCCTGAACAATGGAATCAAACTTTTATTTTTAAGTACCAACAGTCCAATAACGATTGTAATAATTAATTAAGGAGAAAATAAAATGAAGCAATTAAAATACATCTTATTGATTATGCTAATTAGTACAGTATACTGTCAAAATGAAAATGTATTTCCAGTTACAATAAATGAGAAATTTCCCGATGTAACATTTCAAACCCAACAAGGCGAAGATGTTAGAATACAGGATCTGGCCGGAAAAAACATCATGCTTATTTTCCCAAGAGGCAAGGTTACTCCAATTGTATGGTGTCCTATCTGTCATTACCAATATTTAGAAATGGTGATGGCTGAAGAAAATGAAAAACTGCGGGAAAGATATAATATGGAAATATTCTTTGTGTTACCATATAGCCAGGATTCATTACAAGTTTGGGTAGATGCGATACCAACAAGTTTACAATCAATATATAATTGGAAATATCCAAAAGATGAGGCAAATATAAATGATAACGTCCGTATGTGGATGGAATATTCCAGAGAATTTTTCCCCTATTCTTTCGAATACTCGGCAGAAGATTTTGAACTAAAATTACCTGTATTGTTTGATCCTGACAGAAAAGTTTCTGAAGGGTTACAGTTATTCAGAGAACAATGGGGCGGTACTACCGTTGCACAAAACGTACCGACGATCTTTATCATTGACGAAAACGGAAAGGTAAAATTCAAGTATTTTAGTCAGTACACAAACGATCGACTCGATGCAAAGTATATTGTAAAATATCTTGAAAATATGTTTTAAGACAAATACTATAAGTGAAAAGAAATACTAAGTATTC
Source organism: Fidelibacterota bacterium (assembly GCA_042577295.1). Taxonomy (GTDB): domain Bacteria; phylum Fidelibacterota; class Marinisomatia; order Marinisomatales; family JAHJCW01; genus JAHJCW01. Next base: position 19,118 of record JBHPEE010000022.1, read on the forward strand.
AAATATAATTATTCTGTTACTTTTACTAGTCACTTCCTGCAAGACAAATGATGTTCCTTCACATACAATTGAGGAGAACGTCTTGAGGAACAATGACAAAGACTATTATTATTCCATTGCAATTCCACATGATTATAATGGATCAGAGAGCTATCCACTTATGTTAACTCTACATTGGGGAGAAGAAGTACATTTCCAATCTGGTATTAGTTTCCTTAATACCTTTATTTTACCGACTCTTCAAGGCTTTAATGGTATAATAATTTCTCCCTCGTGTTCTGAAAATAGCGGATGGATTCATGAAAATAGCGAAATATTTATACTTTCTTTAATCGATCAAATAAAAACTGATTATAATATTGATTCCTTAAAAATTGTAATTACGGGATATAGTATGGGTGGAATTGGAACTTGGTATTATGCTGTAACTTATCCTGAAATATTTTCTCTAGCTATTCCGATTGCCAGTATGCCTCCCAATTCAATATTACCAATAACAGATATAATTCCAACCTACGTCATTCATGGAGATAATGATGAATATTTCCCATTAAGTAATGCTAAAAATCTTGTAAGTGATATAAAAATTAAAAATAATATTATTAAATTAGTAGAGGTTGAGAATGCTACTCATTATGACACTGATAAATACAAGGAACCTTTGTCAGAATCTCTAGATTGGATTGAAGGACGTTGGGAGAACTAAACAGTAGTTTTTAATTTTCCGGTATTTATTACCTTATCAGGAAATACAGACTTAAAATCTACATAAGCATTCCAATCGGTAATTGATACTAATTTTTCTTTCCAATTATCCAAAATATTATCAGGATTAACGATAACTAAATCGGAGTCCGCATCAACGGATATTGTACCTTTCTTTGGATATAAATTAAATATTTTAGCGGGATTTGTACTCATTAGTTGAACTAATCGACTTAAGTTAATTTTACGTTCCAAAAATTGTCCCAACATCACCGGGAAAAGTGTTTCTACACCTCCCAAGCCGTTGGGTATATTTTCAAAAGGAATTCCTTTTGGTTTATCTTTTAACATAAACGGACAATGATCAGTTGCGATTACATCAATCGAACCGTCGATCACTCCATTCCAAAGTGCTTCACAATCACTTTTTTTTCTCAAGGGCGGACTGGCAATAAACATTTGTCCGTCTTCACGCTCATAAGCTGAATCATCTAATAGTAAGTATTGTGGACATGTTTCAATGAATATCTTATTGCTTTGCTTGGCAATTTTTAAGCCGTCAGCAGTATTTAAGTGAGCTATATAAAAATCACAATCGGTTTTTTCAGCAATATTTGCGATGTATTCAACAGCAACTCTCTCTGCTTCAGCCGGTCTCGCAATAGCGTGATATTTCGGATGAGTTAAATTTTTATTGAGTAATGGTATTGATGCTTTTTCGATAACATCATTATCTTCAGCATGCACCATTAATATTCCGTCATTGTCAGCAATAATTCGTGCCACCTCCTCTACCTCACTGTAGCTCAACATCATTCCGGCTTCTTTGTACGTTGTAAAAACTTTAAAACTAGTAATCCCACTATCAATTATTTTTGGAATTTCCTTTAAAATATTTTTATCAAATCGAGTGATATTGCAATGCAAAGTGTAATCAATTACTGATTTTTCAGCTAGTTTTTGGCGCTCAAAAATACTTTCTACCAATGTTTGATCTTTTTCTAAAACCGTAAAATCAATAATAGTTGTAACGCCACCATTAAGCGCTGATTTAGAACCGCTTTCAAAATTATCGGCTGAATATCCGCTTTTAATTGGAATGCCCATATGTGTATGAGCATCAATAATACCGGGGAATATTAAACGGTTGGTGCAGTCAATGACTTTTACATCAGAACTAAAATGTTTGATATCACCAACGGCAGAAATAATTCCATTTTCGATAAGTATATCTTCTCGTTCCTGTCTATCAGTATAAATGACCAACCCATTTTTTAATATAGTATTTCTCATAATTGTGAAAGTGAAATCGTTGATTTTGCATCGCTACGAAAATGATTTACAATTTCCGCAATGATGCTTACTGCAATTTCCGGTACGGTTTCGCTGCCAATATCAAGCCCGACCGGTGAGTGAACTTTATTAATTTGATTCTGTGTAAATCCATCATTAATTAAAGATTCTGAAAGTAATTGCCATTTCTTTTTACTGCTCATAAGACTCAAATAATCAATTTTGACATTCAGCAGCCATCGTATCAATTCAAAATCGTGTTGATGTCCCCGTGTGGCTACCAAAACATAATCGGTTTGAGCTATTTTTGTATTCTTAATTATTTTTGATATATCATTATTATTAATTTGCAAAGCAAATGGGAAACGCTCCTTATTCGCTAAATCTTTGCGTTCATCATAAATTTTTGTGTTAAGTTCAATAAATTGCGCCAAATACGCAACCGCCTTACCAACATGACCGGCGCCAAAAATATGCAAAACAGGACGATTTCCAATATTTTGTATCAAAAATAATTCCTCGTTATAATTGATAGATTTTGATTTATTTTGTTCTATAGCTTCATCAATTTCGCAAACAATTTTCTTTGGAAAGATCGAACCATAATCTTTTGTGATTTTTGTTCGCTCAATTATTACATCATTTTGTGATGATATTTTAGTAATTAAGATATTGTTATCAATTGTTTTAGCTATAATTATTGATTTTAATAAATTTCGAATATCTTTTGAATACGGCTCAATCAATATTGTTGTAATGCCACCGCAAATACTATCGGATTTAGTAACATCCTTATTGGTCAAATCAAATGCTTTTAATACCGGTTTACAGATTTTGATAATGTTCTGAGCTAATTCGATCACTGAATACTCCAAAGCGCCACCGCCTATAGTCCCGATTATTTCTCTGTTTTCATCAACTAGCATCATTGGATAATCTTTACGAGGCACTGAACCACGCCATTCAACTTGCGTGCAAAGTGCAGCTTTCCTTACAGTATCAAAATTTGCTATTTTTGCTATAGTTCGTATTTCCATAATTATTATTGATTTAGATTAACCATGATCGCTTCCAAAACACCTCTTCCGACACAGCGTGCTTTATCAGAGATTGTAGTATAATTTATTTCCTTGCCACGTGGATCAACATCTGCGATTTTCATTCCTTTTGTTACATTTATTTTTGGTGAAATTAATCCACGAACTATTCCGCTTATATGTGATTTTATTTCAATTTCTCTAATTTTTCCTAATACTTGTTTCTTTTCCACCATCTCACCGAAGTCTACCATCCAATTAATATTTCCTATTCCGGGAGAATACACAACTCTCTTTGCACTTTCGCCACCAATCTTACCCGGTACACCTGTATTAGGCGATGCACTACCCTTCCAAATTACTCTCCCAAGATCATGTCCACGCATAGTTTCAATAATGGCATCGCTATTCTTTCCAACCGTAAATCCGGGACCTAGTCCAACAGTAAATTGCCCAAATATTCGGCGATCTTTCACTGGGCGTTTTAGCAGTCTTGCATCCAAATAAAACTCCGGTTTTATCTTATTAATTATTTCAATAGAATCTGTAAAAACCGGTATATTTTTACTCTTTAATATATCAATATAGGTATTGTAATTCGCTTTAACTGATTGTATTCCTTCGACTTCTGTAGTCCCGTTTAATATTGCATCACTAAAACTAACGGTACGTCGAATTGCATGTGGAATCGGTAATTCTGTCATAATTACAGAAAACCCGACACGCTGTAAAACAACTCCAACAGCACTTGCCAGCTCTCCTGCACCACGGATTAAAATCGTATGTTTTTCAAGATTTTTCATTATCATAAACCTTTAAGGTTTCAAAAACCTTCAAGGTTTCACTTATCTTTTAAATATTTATCCATGTCTAAAATAACACCCTCGTCATTTACCGGCAAATAGGTTACAGCTTTCGAATATTTATTGACTACTTCTCGACCTCCCGTGTCACCGGAAATTAAATGAAAATCTTTAATATAATCTTTTGAAAAAAATGTGGGGTGACCAACATGTTCTTGATATATAGGCACTAAAATCATTGGTTGATTATCAATTAAATATTTCAACATAGTTTCAATTGTTTTTAGTTTAATAAATGGTTTATCACCATTGCAAAATCCATAATAATCATAATTCTTTCCCGTTGCTGAAATAGCAAATTTTGATACTGTAAGGAAAGCTGCACTTTGCACGCAAGTT
>JBHPEE010000023.1:0-22293 GCA_042577295.1 Fidelibacterota bacterium
CTAACGATGATGGATGGCTTGGTACGGCCGCAGGACAAACGTGGATTGAGAGTCAAAATAATACGTTCGATAATGCGAACCCTACCGCTTACTATAATGACGTAACTAATACTGCAGATAGATATGGTATTCCGCGCACCGTTAGATTTGGTGTTCGCGTGAACCTATAATTATAAGAGGATAGAATGAGAACATTTAAATATTACACGACAATACTAGTGCTTGCAGGAGTGCTTTTGTCTGGTGAGCTTGCGGGTGGACCGTGGGGAAGTGATCCATCAAATCCGATTCACAAATTGTATAAAGTAAGTAAATCAGATCTTGCGGATCCACTGGCAAGTGATGATTTCCAAAACTGGCCAACAAGTCTTGGCGCCCCGTGGATCGATAACAATGGTAATGGTACTTATGAACCTTTGCCATCAGGACCGGATCATCCAGATTTTATTGGTGATCAGGTAATTTGGGCAGTCATGAACGACGGTGACCCAACACAACACTCGGTATTCAATTCTCCACCAATGGGCCTAGAAGTCCAAATGACTATATTTGGATTTGACAGACCCGATGCTTTTGGTGATATGATGTTCATAAAAGAACTTATTATCAACCGCGGTGAAGAAACTCTTAATGATATGATAATTGGCCTTTGGTCCGACCCAGATTTGGGAGATGCCGCTGATGACCTGGTTGGTTGTGATACCACATTAGGTATGGGTATCGTTTATAATTCTGGGACTGATGTAAACTTTGCTGGTTACAGTGGAGGAACTCCGGCAGCCGGTTATGACTTTTTCCAGGGTCCTATGGTACCTGCCCCAGGTGAAACTGCCTATATGTTTGATAGAGAAATACCTGATATGAGAAACCTAAAGATGACTTCATTTACGAAATACATCAATAGTGATCCGGTATATTACGACCCAAACAATGCAGAAGAAGCCTATAACTATATGAGTGGATTTATGCCTGATGGATCGGATTTCCCATTTGTTGCTTCAGGTGGCACAAAGTTCGTCCACCCTGGTGATCCTACAAAAGATACAGGTCCAAATGATACAGAATACGTAGACTCCGACTTACATCCACCGGATGATAGGCGATTCTTAATGAATGCAGGACCGTTTATTATGGCTCCTGGGGACAGCCAAGAAGTTGTGTTTGGTATTCTTCATGCTGCCGCTGGCGACCCATTGGATTCATATCTTTACTTAAAGAATTTGGACGCATTGGCACAATTAGCATATGATATTCATTTTGCATTGCCGCCGTCGCCACCGAATCCAACCGTTGAAGTCACGACTTTCGAAGATGAAATTATACTTACTTGGGATGCAGCATCCGAGCTATATACAGCTGAAGACCTTGTAGATAAAGACCCTGATCTAAATAGTACTGAATTTGTTTTTGAAGGATACAATGTATATCAAATTGAAACAGCTTCAGGATCAGGTGCTGTAAAAAGATTGGCAACATTCGACCTTGCTAATGGGATCACTGAAATATATGATGACGTTTTTGATGCAAACTTTGGCGAGACTATAAATCGTCGAGTGCAATTTGGTAGTGACTCTGGATTGAAAAGAAGTATTAACATAACCGCTGATGGATTAAATAACGGCGCGCCACTATTGACCAACCGTATGTACTATTTTGCAGTGACAGCGTATGGTTATAATGAATATGGAATTCCAAAAACTTTGGAAAGCCCAATGCAAATTATAGAAGTTCGCCCACAGGTAAATACTACATGGATGTCTGAAGATGAAACAGCTATTTACGGTACTTCTATAGAAGCAGAACATACTACAGGTCCTTCTGATGGTACTGCTAGAGTAACCGTAGTTAACCCGAAAGTTTTAACTGGTGACGACTATGAAATGTTCTTTGCAACTGAAAACTACTATCAAAACATCGATGGACTGTGGATTAATGAGAATGCCGGTGGAAAAGAAAGGCTTGAAAAGATACTTGATTGTTCAGGTTCAATGATTACTTTCTCAGCAACTAAAGGCGCAAGTGGTACTTATGATTTACTCTTTAACTTCCATATTGATTGTGGTAGCAACTGGGTAGATGGTATAAAACTTAAATTCCCAGATGGAACTAAAGTAAATTCTTGGGATGCATTGGCAGCTAATCCTTCATATGGGTCAGGTGCCGGTCAAAATTGTGGTAATATGGACGGAACCCTTACCGGTACAACGCTTTTATATGGTGATGATGCTAGGACAGGGTTTGGATGTATTGAAGGCGATGAATCCTGGATGGTAAATATTGATGAAACATCTCTTCCATTTAGTGTAGAATGTGAAGTTTTAGATGATGGCTATGATGGCACAATAGTAGACGCTGTTTTTGTAACCGAACTTGGATACAATAGGATGGCTATTGAAGGTTGGTATGCCAGAAATCTAACAACTGGTGAGATTGTAACCCCACACACAACAATACAAAGTGGCGTTGCTACTGATAATGTTGTTGAAGGTATATTAATACCAGGTGGTCCAGCAGGTGTTAATGCAGGTCCAATTGCAGAAGGACTGCAATTTAATGTTGATGGGCCAGCTCTAGGTTTTAAATCAGTTACAGAAATTGCTTATGCTGGAACTGTAAACCCTGCACCAGATAATGTATGGCACAGTCTTAACTCCAATGCTACCTATTTCATGAGTGCCGGTGGCGGTTCAGGAGACTTTGATAGACTGGAACGCTATATAGTTGAGGCATCTCCGCGTGATTTCGAATTGAGGTTTACGGATGGTCCGAATTATGGTGTTCAAGCATTTACAGACCAGACCCTATTATCGGTACCATTTGAATTATGGGATATAGGTGTTGCAACGCCTGATGATCCATCGGACGATTATAGAATGTGCCCATTCATATATGAAAACGTGGCAAGACCTGACTTTGCATTTGGATATGATGGAGATGTCGATCCTTATTTTGGCGGAGCATATGTTGCCTCAGATTGGATCTATTGGATGGATTTTGAGGATCAGGCAGGTGGATATGATACATTTGCAGCCAATGTTGAAGCTGCGGGTGGGCCTGGTAATTCATACTCACCAGATAGGTTTGGCTATGGTGTAAATTTCTACCCGAGTGGATTTGTTTATCCTATAGGGCGATTAATTATTGGAGACTTCGATCTAGGAGGTGCTGGTATACCAAGTGGAACGATTATTCGAATGATTACAAAAAAACCTAACTCTTCAGTGGATAAGTTTAATGTTACAACTGCTGGTATTGGTGGTACTGAAAAAGCGTATGACTCAGGTGGTATTAAAGTATGGCCAAATCCATACTTTGGTTTTAATCCGGAAGAACGTGATCCAGTTGACCAGCAAATCCACTTTACCAATCTACCAGTAGAAGGTAAGTGCACAATCCGTATCTTTGATCTTGCTGGTGTTCCGGTTAAGACCTTAGAACACACTAACGGTACAACACTTGAAATTTGGAATGTTAAGAATAATAGCAATATTCCAGTCGCTAGTGGTATGTATATCGTAATCGTTGAGACCGAAGATGGTGATAAAATACTCAAGATTGCGATAATTCAACCTGAACAACGCTTAGACCTTTACGGTTAGAGGAGGAGAAAATAATGAATACAAAAACATTAAAAATCTTCCTGTGCGGTATTTTAATTGGTTCTACCTTATTTGCCGGGACCGTAAGGTCTCATGGAACAGCAGGTGCTGCTCAATTGCTAATACCTGTTGGTGCAGAAAATATCGCAGTAAGTGAAGCCAACGTAGCTACCGTTACAGGAGTGGAAGCCTTATGGCAAAATCCAGCTGGTATCGTCGGTCTTGATGGAATGCAGGTCATCGCATCAACCATGTCATACATTGCTGATATCAACGTATCAAATTTTGGACTACTTATGAATGTTGGAACAATTGGTACTTTTGGTGTTCACATGAAATCATTAGATTTTGGTGATATACCAATTACGACCGCTGCTGCAACAGAAGGAACTGGAAACAGTTTTAGTCCAAGTTTTGTTACATTGGGTGCTACCTACGCTAAGTCATTTTCTGATCGTGTAAAATTTGGAGTTAATTTCAAATTAGTCAACGAGAAGATTATTAACACTAGTGCATCGGGGTTGGCTGTGGATTTAGGAGTACAATACAAGTTCCCAGATCTACCACTTCACATTGGTGTAGTGTTGAAAAACTTAGGATCAAGAATGGAATATCAAGGTACTAATCTTGAACAAACGGTAGATCTGAGTGGTGTTGAATCCGGATCTGTCCAAGAAAGACTAAGAGTCAAAGGTGAATCATTTGCAATACCTTCAGTATTTGATATTTCTGTCAATTATGAAGTAATTCCGGGCCTAATGTTATTAGGTGGCTTCAAAAACAATTCTTTTAGTTCTAATACTGGCAGTTTTGCTGGAAAGTGGGCCTTTAAAGACTTTGTTTGGGTTGCGGCTGGAACACAGTTTGACTTGATTAATAGTTCAGATAAACCTGATGAATTGGATGATGCTGATTGGGATGAACAAACCAAAAATGTTTGGGGTTATACCTTTGGTGCTGGAGTTGCAGTACCAGTTGGAGCTCTAAAGGTTGGTGTTGGTTATTCTTTCCGCTCAGTAACAGACTACTTTACAAATAATAGTCTCTTCCAACTTACTGTTGATTTCTAAATTGTAATAATACAATGAAAAAAGGGACTACGTATGTAGTCCCTTTTTTTTCTTATTAATAAATAGTGTATTTTGTCTAATTAAAATCCCACTAACTTTTACAATGATAAAACTGTATAAAATCCCCGTGTTATTTCTATTAACTGTAAACTTAATCTTAGCACAAAATTTTACAGTTGAAGGCACAATTTTGGAAAGAGGAACAAAGGCACCAATAATAAATGCAAATATTGTTATTAAAGGTACAGATTTCGGTACAACAAGTTACGACGATGGTCATTTTTCAATCTTAATTAATAAAAAGTTTCCAACTACTTTAATTATAACTCATATTAGTTATGAAGGGAAAGAAATTGTACTTAATGGAAAAGAAAAAATAGAAGTGTTTTTAGAACCAAAAGTATTATCCGGGGAAGAAGTAATAATAGAAGGGGTGCAAAGACATTCTGAAAGAGAAGTGTCAAGTAAAATTGAAATAGTTGAACTAAAAACTATAGAGCAACGTGGCATTCGTGATATTAGTGAAATATTGACAGAACTTGAAGGCGTAAATATAAATACTACTTCTTATGGTAAACAGACAATTAGCATACGGGGTAGTAATTCAAATGAAGTCGCAGTATACTTAGACGGAATAAAATTAAATAATTCAGCTACTGGCTCCGCCGACCTTGCATATGTTGATTTGACCGATCTCGATGAGATTGAAGTGATTAAAGGTGGTTCATCAACACTTTTTGGAGCCGGGAATTTTGGAGGAGTTGTATTGTTACATTCAAAAAAGTCCAAATACAATAGCATTGAACTTAATAGGGGTTTTGGTATAACCGATGCGAATGATCAGGACCTGTCGGCTGCTGGGACTATTAAGTTCAGCCCAATGGGCATATACGGACGTTATTCTGGTAAGTCTAGGCTATTTGACGGAAGAACATTATTTACTTCAATATTTGAAAATTATGGAGGATTGCTTTCTTTGAGAAATCAAGAATTAGCCTATAGACATGTAAGCTATAATAAATATATTGAATTTCCTTCCGGCGGGATAGTTTCATCCGATGAGTTAAGGGTAAATCGGCTAACCTTTTTTGGAAATTTATTTAATACATCTGGGTGGGATATACAAATAGGTATAAAAGAATGGTCGTGGAATGATGATTTTTATACAAACCTTGCTAGAGAACTATCGGATCAAGTTGTTCAATATAGAATAAACAAGGGTTTCAAATTCAAGCAATTTTCTGGATCTCTGCAATTTGAGGATGAAATACAAGATTATGTTGGTGATCAGACACTGGAGGATTCATATAGTCAAAAATCAACAAGATCAATTGGCTCTTTATCTCTACATGACATAGGATTGGCCGGAATAGTGCGCTATGATGTACATGATCCAGTTACGAATATTAACTTAATTCGATGGGAAGGTGGACTACGCTATAGTAAATCCGATTATTCACAAAAACAATCAGTGCAAGAATTTAGTGGTTTGATTGAAAAGGAATTAACCGAATATAGTTTAAAAGATATAATTCCACTAAGTACTTATAGGCTTGGTATATTAGCAGAAGGAAATACAGATAATAAAACATTTCAAATATTTTTTAATCAAGGGTTCAATAATCGACTTCCAACATTGAATGATAGATTTATTTGGGCTGATGGCGTTAATCAATTGGAAGATTATTATAAACGCCTTTTAAAACTATATTATTCCAATGGAAGTTCAGAAGATCTAGAAAATAAATTAACAAAAACAAAAAGCGTTCTTGACCTTATGGGAAATGAGCTTGAAAAAGAATTTGTTAACACTTCAGAGTTGAACGGTCAAATATTATTTAAGCTGCAAAACGATAAATACATTGAGTATATAGAACTAGGAGGTGGTTTTTTTAGAAATGCTTATTTAAATAAAATTGCATATCTTTCATTAGACAATAATATTGTTGTGCCATATAATACAAATACCGCCTGGCTCAATGGTGCTGAAATCAATGCCAAAATTTCGGCATTCAATGATATCTTTGTATTGAGCAGTAACATAACCTGGATTCAGCCAAGTGATCAAGAAATATTCCCTAACAAGCCAAGTACGACCGGAAGTATGATATTAGACATTAAGAAATCTTGGTTTCACATAAATATAAGTCACATATTTAACGGACCTCAATATTATCTTAACAGTGGTGTTACTATTGAGCAATTACAAAAACAAAAAAATACTAATCTAACTTTATCCGCAAACACCCACTTTTGGTATTTTGATGCTACCTTAAGTTATACAATTAGAAATATGTTTTCTGATGAAACAACAATATTAACTTCTGGAACTCAAGCAGGTGATGTATTTAACTACTATGATGCGCATAGACAATTAGTTAATCTAAAAATATCATTATCAGATCGTTCTAATAAATAAAAAAACTAGTTCAATGAAATTGCATGTAATTACCTTTCGAAAAAATCTGACCATTTCTAACATCGTATTCATAATTTTGCTAATTTGTGGCTGCAAAAGTCCATTCAATACTAACGCCACAAATGAAGAGATATTTGAGTTAAAACTAAGCCATAATATTGTTAGGGTTATGCCAAGTGCCCTGGTTAATTTAATTTGGACTGAAATTACAGTTGAGAATTTTGCAAGTTATAAAATTGAACGTAAAACCATTACTGATACAACATGGACAGCTATAGAAAACCTATTTGATCCATTTCAATTGAGCTATGTTGATACTATTGGGAATGATGATGATTTAATTTATAGAATTGGTATTATTGATAATGATGATAATATTATTTGGGCAACCGAATCAATATCAATCCCAAGAACTACATCGGTAATTGTTCCAGATGAGTTTAATACAATACAGCCTGCATTTAATAGCGAGTTAATTGATGATGGCGACACTATCAAAGTAAATTCTGGTATATACGAAGAAACTCTTGGGATTGCAGGTAAGAATGTTTTGATAAAATCGATTGAAGGATTTACGACAACAATCCTCAAACCAACATATATCGTCGACCCAAATAGAAAAAAACGTGTACTAAATATATCATCTGGGACTTTAAAAGGCTTTGCGATTGTACTGGGAGCCCCTAGTCATGGTGCGTCGGGCGGTGGCATGGTTATTGCCCAAGCGGCTACCGTGAAAAATTGTTGTATTAGGGGAAATATATCGCAGGGCGAAGGCGGAGGGGTTTTTTTAACAGATGACGGGAATTTATATAATAGTATTATACATAATAATGTTGCAAATGTTGGGAGTGGTATTTTTGCTACATCTGCTCATGGAGAAATTGTTAATAACACGATTGTTGGGAATAACATTGTTATAGACGGTGATTGCACAGGACTGCTCTTGCGAAATAATATCATTTACAATTCACAACCAGATATTTCTTTTACTGATCAAACCAGTCAAACCGGAGTTATAATTGATTATTCCATATTTGACAGTGATATCGGCATTGGATCAAACAATTTTGTTGGTGACCCAAAATTAGCAGATAATATAGATTTTAAGTTATCTCCTGATTCGCCTTGTATTGATACTGGACATCCTGATAACCAATATCTTGATGTTGATGGTTCACGTAATGATATTGGTGCTTATGGAGGTCCGAGGGGTATGAAGTAAATATTTTACTGACATATGATATAGTTCTGTTAACTATTATATAATATTATATGATTCAAATTTTGCTAAATATAAATGGGGTCTGAGATCACTTATGAAATACTATCTATCCTATTTTCCTATATATATATTCTTACTTTTATTGTCCTCCGCTTGCAATTCTCCATTTAAAGCTGACACAACCGTAGAGATATTTGAATTATCTGCAAGTCATGATATAGTTAGGGTAATGCCAAGTGCTACGGTGTTATTGTTTTGGGATGAGATCACAGTAGAGAGTTTTCAAGAATACAAAATAGAAAGAAAAACGGTTTACGACACAGCCTGGACAGAGGTCAAAGCGCTATATAATCCACTGCAAATTACTTATGTTGATACTATTTGGAATGATGATGATTTAATTTATAGAGTAGGAATTGTTGATGTGGACGAAAATACCCGTTGGGCAACAACCTCTATTTCAATTCCAAGAACTACTTCGGTAATAGTACCGGATGTATTTGAAACAATTCAGCCGGCATTTATTAGTGGTATAATGGATGACGGTGATACTATTATAGTTAAACCTGGTACATATGAAGAAACTATATCAATTGCCGGAAAGGATATTTTAATAAAATCAACTGACGGATTTAAATCCACGCTTCTATTGCGCACAGCCAGACCGGATTCTATCGATCAGTTACGTGTTGTTAATATTTCATCAGGAATATTAGACGGATTCTCGATAAAATTTGGAGCTCCTATGCATGGCTCAGGAGGTGGAATATCTATTTCAAAGAACGCAACTGTGAAAAATTGCTACATTGCCCAAAATGTTGCTGAAAGTAATGAAAATGGAGGTGGCGGAGGTGTTTTTTTAGGAGATAATGGGAATTTATATAACAATATAATAGCAGATAATTCAAGCTATATGGACTTTGCCAATGGAATTTATATTGTTGCTGCCCATGGAGAGATTATAAATAACACTATAGTTGGCAATGATATTGTAATAAGGGGTGATTGCACAGGACTATTGCTAAGGAATAATATTATTTTTAATTCATATCCTGATATATCTTTTGCACCTCAAGCCAGCCAAGCGGGAGTTACAATTGATTATTCTTTATTAGATATTGACATAGGGATTGGCTCAGATCTTCTTGTTGGTGATCCGCAATTTTTGGATTATGCAGATTATATATTATCACCAAACTCCCCGTGTATTGATACTGGGCATCCAGATAATCAATATTTAGATAAAGATGATTCTCGTAATGATATGGGAGCTTACGGAGGGCCGTTCGCCAGATTGTAATTATCTAGATATTTGATATTGGTTCCAATCGCCCCAACAAATAATTATCTTAATAACATCATCTTTTTAGTTTGATTTTGTTGACCTGCTTGTAGGTTGTAAAAATATACACCGCTGCTAACTGCGGTTCCATCATCGTCTTTTGAATCCCACGTAATTGATTTTAAACCAGGTTCCATTATATTGCTCACTAATGTTCTAATTTTGTTTCCAGCCAAATCATAAATCGAAATATTAATTTTAGTACGTTCAGTTAATGTAAATTCTATATTCGTTATTGGATTAAAGGGATTTGGATAATTATTAAATAATTTGAATGAATCGCTAAGATTTTGTTCATCATTGATTTTTAGTGGTTCCCCTGGGGTTAAAACCTTCCCATATAAACCAGGATAAGTCTCACCATATTTATAGCAACGAAACACTTGATTAGTAACAATTGAATTACCATCACTATCTATAACCAGATCTCCCTGTTTAAGCACGCTATCGGAAACAACGGGATTGATATATTTCCAAACGATCACTTTATCAGGTGTCACCTCAAAGAACTCTCCAATTTCTGAATTACATATTAATGTGTTTCCATTTGGCAATCTTTGAGAGCCACCATATCTTGGTGAATAAAAATCCGATGTTGGAGTGGTGTTGAAAGTCCAAACGGAATTTACAGGTCCGTAAGCAGAACCTGTCGTCAATGGATAGTTGCCATTACCATCAACTTGTGGAGGTGTTATTTCCTCAATTGATGAGTATTCGGGTCCCAATAGTCCATTATTAAATATTAATATATTTCCTTCTCCATTCAGTCCCGACGTTATCCAATGAGCATCATGTTGTCTGAATATTTTCTGATCATTATCCGTACCGGCCTGATATGCGATTGGATTCCCCCATCGATATAAAAGATCTCCACCTTTTCCGCTATTGCCTCCCGCATGACTCGCTGCTTCCTCTGTTGATGTACTATGGTCAATTATCCAAATTTCATTGGTACTACGATTGCTCAACAATATTTGGTCAAATCCCAAATTATAGGAAACAGAATTTGTGTGCAACCAATCTTGAGTAGTGCTTGTAGCATAATTCACATCAATTAATTCAGGGTGTTCAGATACTACTCCAAAATTATATGTAGAATCAGAATCATCGAATTCTTGTATTAGATGATCCCACGCATTCCACTGCCATACAATTTCACCGGTTGTTGGTCCTGTTTGTTGTACTTCGATAATAGATGTTGATCTTATAATATTTGCAGACATCGAAACAGGGTCCCTTCCTGCCTGTATTGCAACTGGTTTTTGTTTTGGATCATTTAAAACTAATAATATATTTCCATTTGGTAATTGTTCAATGTCATGATGTTGGGTTCCATAATAAAATTCCCATAAGACCGTTCCGTCCCAAGCGATTTTTTGGAATCCCCCCTTACGATTATTAGTACTATTAGTCGAATCTGATATTGCAGCAGTTCTTAATAAATTCCCATCCTCCAATAAGTATGCACTTAAAGCCGGCACATATTTGCTTTCCCACGCATGAACTTTTCTGCCTTCATTATCAATCAAATAAGTCGTTGTTGAAGTACTCGGTGCAAACAGTGTATATCCAGGAAATGATTTTGTGTCATCATTTAGAATTAACCCTACAGTATTCTCCGCTGAAATGATGTTAATTATTAATATGAATAAAAATATAATATTTTTCTGTTTATATAAATGCATTCTAAGTCTCCTTATTAGTCTTATATTAAAAATAATTCTTTAATCCTCAATATGAAATTTCCATGCACAATAATATTTATCAGGAGATAAAATACTAAACTTAGAAGCAGTACAGCCACTATTATGGTTAAGATTTTTCTAAATACTGAAGGGCCTTTACAAACATCTCTGTAGCGGGTGCCACAATTTTCTTTTTACACACTGTAGATAATAAAGATTGATTTGCATATTCCTTATCATCATCTTCATCATAAACTTCAATAGTTGGTATTTCGATCAATTCTAGCGTAACAACTAAAATTGCTTCGTAGGTGCTCCAGACACCGGGAGCGATTATTATTCCATTTGCCCAATTGCGATTTCGTTGTAAAAGAGTTACAGATTTTTCAATACTATGGGTCTGATAGATTTTTACTGTAATATCCTTTTCGCGGATATGCCTACGGATCCCTTTATTTATTTTGTCGAGCGTAACACGCTTTCCTGTTTTCACAGATTTAACGCCCATCAAGTTTAAGTTTGGTCCTTGTATAATTAATATGTTCATAATGTTTTATCGGATTGGTATTATATGTCCGATAATATAGCCAAGTATAAGCCCAACAAGTACGGCTAATGTTAAAACTCGGCTTCCAACTAATTCACGGGAATATCCTTTTTTAATTGCTACGATAGAAATAAAGTAACCCAAACCGTTTAAAAGCCAAAAGAACGGAATGGCCAACACTTTTACTATTAGTGGACCAATGAACGGTACTAATGCTATTAGCGCTGTAATACCGGCAAAAAACTGCGTGAACACCCCTAATAGTATAGTAACTAATATAACCACCTTCTTTTCTACACCAAAATATAACGCCACCACCATAACGATTAAAAACAGTGTCCACCCAACTAAATGTTTCCAATTAGATTTGAAAAAGGGTTTTAGTTTTTTATCGCTATGGTCAGGTGTATTAAGTTGTTCTTTATTGTTATTTTTACTATTCTTTGTTTCTTTTGCCATTTTTCTAACCAAATCTGACGAATAGAATTTATATCGAAAAACAGTTCATTGAAATAATCTGTTTGATCAAAGATTTTTTTATCATCATTGAACATTTTTAAATCTAAGCGATAATGATCACATAAAATATCCTCATTCTTTAAGGAAATTGTTGTGGTGCCGTTCCATAGAAACCGTGTTTCGTATAATATCCCTTCATTCTCAAGATTAAACCATTTTGTGTCAATTGAATCAACCGGGGAATTCATAAGTTTAACTAAAAATGAAAGTAAGGAGTGTGTATTGGGCTCTATAAAAATGGAATCCTTTTTACTATAAATCAGAATATTGTCCTTCGCAAGCACAGCTTCATAATTTTGTTCTTCTGTTTTCTGCTCGGTAGTTTTTTTGGTTTTAATTATTGTGTAATTGGTTTTTTTAAATTTTGAATAATATTCCAAATCAACAGGAAATACATAATCTATAAATTCATTTGATTTTAATTTTATTATTATTTCATCACCGGCATCTTGTTGGATTTCAGCAGTACCGACAGGTATGCCCCAAATGGTTACATCATATTTTTGAGCTTGAGCTAAACTAACTATTGAAAATAATATTAAACTAATTTTATTCATTATTTTTTATCAATTAAATGCACGGAATTGACATATTTTGATTTTTTTGTTTCATTTTCTTCGTTGTAGCTTTTATGTTTTCCAACGGATCTTACCAACCGTGCTAAAAATTCCAAGTAAAGGTATGTAAAGTGGCTGTAAAGAGAACCAAATTAAAAAAGCATTTATCTTAATTTCTGTTTTAAACAATTTAGAACCATAAAATAAAACAATAGCATCAAATAGAAATTTTATTCCTAATTGCATTGGCAGGAACTGCCAATAAGTTTTTAATAATAATGTTGATAACAATATTGTATTTATAAATAAGTTAGTAAATAAGAACAGTAAAAATAAATAATCAACATTAAATAGCTTTTTAGTATTCGATGCCCACCTGATGCGTTGACTAATAAATTTACTGACAGTCTCCGATGGTTTTGTTTTTACAAAGCCGGTTGGATTTGTATTATATTTCACCTTTGCTATTTTTGATATTGCCTTAACAAGATAAAAATCGTCCCCGGAAATTTCATCAGCAACCGGATTAAAACCATTAATCTTATCGAAATCCGAATGCTTGTAAGCTATGTTCTGACCGGATCCTGTCCAGGCATTTCCCCAACCTAATGTGCCGGCATTGGCTGACATTAGTGCTAAATAATCGATTGATTGATATTGGTCGAAAAAGCGTTCAGATCCTGTGTCTATGCTAGAGTATCCTATCACAACGCCAGTTTCTTCGTCAAATGTTTCAACAATGCTTTTAATCCAAGTATTTGGGACTCGACAATCAGCATCCGTTGAAATAATAATTTCACCTTCCGATTTTTCGATTGCTTTGGTAAGTGCATATTTTTTTGGTGTCATTGTTGTAGATAGTTTGGAAACCTTAACACCTATAAAATTATCATTATTATTTATATAACCGTTGATAATAGACGAAGTTTTATCTGTTGATCGGTCGTCAGCAATTATTATCTGCAACTTTGTGTGAGAATAAGTTTGATGGCTTAAATCCTCAAGTAAATCTCCAATGCTTTCTTCTTCATTTCTAACTGCTACAACTATAGAAACGGTTGGTTGTTTGGGGTTTTTCACAATAGGATTTTTTCTTAGGCGAACCAAACCGGATAAAAAATATAACATGAAACAGGCATATAAAATAAATATGCCGATAGAGATGGAGCCGATTAATGTCATTAAAGTAGTAATGCTGAAGCAATTAAGAAATAAATTCCAACCCCTAAAATATCAATTGTTGTCGTGACGAAAGGACCTGTCGCTATTGCTGGATCAATACCTAATTTTCTTAGTAATAGTGGAACCATTGTACCAATGGATGTTGCGATGACCATCGAAGAACAAATACTTAAGCCAACAACAACCCCGAATAAGATAGGTGCATCGCTAAAAAAGAAATATGCCAAAACCCCAAGCAAGAAACCGTACAATCCACCTAAAATTAAACCTACACTCAATTCTTTAAGTATTAGTTTTAAATCGTTGCCAAAATCAATTCTGCCCGTTGCAAGACCCCTAACAATAATTGTGGAGGATTGCGTACCGATGTTACCTCCCATACCAATAATGATGGGTATAAAAGCTGCCAACGCAATCATGCTTTGTACCATATTTTCAAAAAATCCAATAATCAATATTGCAACCACACCTCCAACCCAACTTGCAAATAGCCAGGGTAAGCGTGCCCTGGCGTTACCCCATGAGGATTTAAGTAATATCTCTCGGTCTTTACCGGCACCCGCCATCTGTAAAAAGTCTTCGGTTGCTTCTTCGCGGATAACATCTACAACATCATCAACGGTAACAATACCTAATATTTCATCATTACTGCTAACAACAGGCACAGCAAGTAGATTATAGCGCGATACGATTTTAGCAACTTCCTCTTGGTCAGTTTCAGCGCGAACGTATTGGACCTTTCTAGTCATTATGTCCTTCAATTTAGTTGAGGCGTGAGTTATTACCAAGGCCCGTAAGGATATTACTCCGGCAAGATGATTTTCAGAATCTATGACATATAGATAAAAAACCATTTCCGCGTCTTCCTGATTCTGTAAATCATTTATTGCTTCACCGGCGGTTAGGTCTTCATTGAGAGTAAATACATCTCTAGACATCATGCTTCCCGCACTGTCATCGGGGTAGGCAAGCATTTCTTCGATCTCTTCCTGTTCGTGAGTATGCAAAGAATCAATAATAATTTTCGATTTGTCTTCAGGAAGAGCATTTAAAATCGTGGTCTGATCGTCTGAACTAGCAGTGCGGATTATTGGTATAATTCGTTCTGGAAGGATGTCTTCTAACAAATCTGTTAAAATTGATTCATCTAATTCACTTAAGAATTCTGCTGCATATTCATTGTTCGATATCAAATTAAATAAGTAATTCTGATCATTATCGGTAAAAAAGCGGTAAATAACAGCTAAGTCGGCAGGATGTGTTTTGTTAATTAATTTTACAAGATTAGTTTTCGCTTTGCGATGTAATAGACGGCGGTAAGTATCGCGTAACACTGATATTTCATGACCAAACATTTCTTTTTTCATGACTGATTCTCCAAATCTTTATTCATCATCTTAAATCCGAAAATGATGAGAATAATTGCAATAAAAACCCAAAAAGGGTTTACGTGTTCATGCCAACTGTAATATCGGTTAAAAACATTTTCGACGTTATTTAAAGCTACAGCAAAACCGTTATTAAGTCCATGTAGAATTATTCCCGGGATTATTGAATTAGTACGCCAAGAAAGATAACCAAGCAACATTCCTAGTAAATATATTTGCACTATCCAATATGGATTTAGATGCACTAAAGCGAAAAATAAACTAGTGACCAAAATTGCTTTTGTGATGTCTTCCCAGGATTCTTCTAATACTTTTTGCAGAAAGCCACGGAATAACATTTCTTCAACAAAAGGCGCAAAAATTATGGTAGTCAATATTATAAAAAAGCCATTATAGATCGATGTAATATTTAATTGTTCAACAAGTTCACTAAGGAAATCCGGACTTCCAAATAAGGTATAAACAATACGGTCCAATTCGTCAATTATTACAATGAATCCAGCTGAAATAATGATTATAGAAAAAAGAGTATTCTTTGAAATTTTGTTTATTCGTAATCGTCTGCGGATTGATAAACCATTAATGTGCAAGTAAATAATAACAGGCAACGCAATCATCAATGTGCTTACAAACATAGACAACAACGATATATTTGTAGAGTCAAAACCTGGCAATAGCACTTTTAATATTGAGACTAATCCGGCACCAACTATTATCGCAAAAAGTAGCGATAATAGTACAATGCCAAAGGCAACACGAATGTTATTATTTTTATTCAAAGTACTTAGTTTGGTTGGGTTTGAATCGTTTAAAATTACAATATTATGGACTAGAGAATAAAGGTGCTATAGCGGTTTTGTTAAATGGTATAGTAATATGCTTCCGGCAACAGCAGCATTAAGAGACTCCCCTGAACCAAGTGTTGGAATGGTAACTTTTACCGTTATTTGATCATTATTTTTTCCATTGATTCCGTGTGCTTCATTACCTATAACCAATACCCAGGGCATCAATGTTTTTGTATCAAGAGCATATATACTTTCACCATTTTGAAAAGCGCCAATAATAGTATGAGAAGCTTTAGCGAAATCTTTTAGAGAGACAGAGTCCAATAAATTTAATCTAAACTGGCTTCCCATTCCACCACGCAGTACTTTTGTATTAAATGCATCAACACAGTTTTCTGAAAAGGCGATATTCTTTACACCAAACCAATCCGCGCTTCTTAATAATGTGCCAAGATTGCCGGGATCCTGTATTTCATCAAGATATAACCAATTTTCAGATTTCTTAATATCTATGTTAAGAGAATTTGGCAGTGTACACAGCGCAAGTATGCCCGATGGAGATGCAGTATCGCAAATTCCTCTCATTTCCTTTTCGCCAATAGAGTTAGTAATTATGGCATTATTCGCAATTAAATCCATGAGAGAATTATGTTGAGGTTTTGCTATGAACTCATCAGTTATGTATATCTGTTTAATTACAACATTAGATTGAACCGCTTCAGATACTAATCGCTCACCCTCGATCACAAATATTTGGTGAAGCTTCCTGTACTTTTTCTTTCCAAGTGATTTAATAAGTTTATTGTCTGAGTGGCTTAACATATTATTTCTTCTTATTTTTTTTTGTCTCTCATAATAGTTTTAATCATTTTTCCAAAAGCCTTATCTTGCTTTCGTTTTGCAAAAAGGGTAGTTTGAAGATGAGACTGTTCTTTTTTCATTTTGATATAATTATCATAAATTGCGATATCAAGGTTACCGTCCTTTACAGCAATCAAAACCGCACAGCCCTTTTCGTGGACATGCGTACAATCAGAAAAGTGGCAATCTTGAGCAAGTTCAACAATTTTATCAAAAGTAATTTCAACGCCACTCGTGGAATCTGTAATGCCGACCTCCCTCATTCCTGGATTATCAATGATAATACTTCCGTTATTAAGTAGAAATAATTCCCGATGAGATGTAGTATGTACTCCTTTATTAGTGCTCTGGCTAATTGCGCTGGTTTTCATAACAATTTTTTCTGCCAAAAGATTTAATAAAGTTGATTTACCAACACCCGAAAGACCTAATAAACAGTACGTTTTGCCCGTTATTAAAGTAGCTTTAAATTCATCAAGTCCCATATTTGTCAAATTACTAATGGCAAAGATTGGTACATTTTCAATTCTTTTATTAACTGCATCAATTGTACTCATTAGCTCATGATTAGTAACGAGGTCAATTTTTGTCAATAAAATTATTGGTTTAACATTCGCAGAATTGCATATTGCCAAATAACGTTCAATACGATTTATATTAAAATTTTCTGTAAGTGCTTCAACAATAAATCCAAAGTCAATGTTGGCGGCAATAACTTGTTTATTGACCGACTTCCCAATAGAACGTCTTTCTATAAAATTATTTCTCGGAAACACTTGTGTAATAAAAGCATTTTTGTCATCATATATATTGAGGCAAACCCAATCCCCGACTATCGGTAGCTCGGATTTATCCTCTACTGAATTTTGAAGATTTCCGGTATTGGTGGCTTTAAGCTCAGATGAATCAGTTTTAACAGTATACATATCTCTAAACACTGCAATTATGCGTCCGATAGTAGATTTATCTAATTGATTATCTTCTACATACTTATTTACAATAGCATTATAACCAATGTCATTGAGATTCATAGCTTCATAATCTAATAATTAATAATAACAATTTCTTTGTTTAGCCAAATTAACCCCGCTAATTTTAAGACAATTTTAATTAAGGATACACAATAATGTCGAAAGGTGTTACACCACAAAGCGAGAACTTTTCAGCTTGGTATAATGATGTAGTAAAAAAAGCTGATTTAGCGGAACACGGACCTGTCAAGGGAACAATGGTAATCAAACCATACGGCTTTGCTTTATGGGATAACGTGAAATATGAGTTAGATACCATGATAAAGGAAGCAGGACATGTTAATGCCTATTTCCCTCTATTCATACCAAAATCGTTTTTTGCCCAAGAAGCGAAACATATTGAGGGTTTTGCCAAAGAATGTGCGGTTGTAACTCATACAAGGTTGAAATCTGTCGCGGGAAATGTTGTAGTAGATCCTGAATCTAAATTGGAAGAAGAAGTAATTGTCCGCCCAACATCAGAAACAGTTATATGGGCAATGTATAAAAAGTGGATTCAATCCTATCGGGACCTACCGTTATTGATAAATCAATGGGCTAATGTTGTGCGATGGGAAATGCGTACCCGACTATTTTTGCGTACTACCGAATTTTTATGGCAAGAAGGTCATACTGCCCATGCTACTGCTAAAGAAGCGGAGGAGGAAACCTTAACGATACTCGAGATTTACCGTCGTCTTGCAGAAGAAATATTGGCAATACCGGTATTAACGGGTCGGAAAACTGAAAGTGAAAAATTTGCCGGGGCAGAACATACATATAGCATTGAAGCAATGATGAAAGATACGCGGGCATTACAATCCGGCACTTCCCACAATTTGGGTCAGAATTTTGCAAAAGCATTTAACGTTACTTTTCAGAGCAAAGATAATCAAGAAGAATTGGTTTACGCTACAAGCTGGGGCGTGAGTACACGCATAATTGGTGCAATTATAATGGCACATGGGGATGATAAAGGATTGCGCCTTCCGCCAAAGGTAGCCCCGCACCAAGTCGTGGTTATACCAATTTCAAGAAACGATGAGCAAAAGGAAAAAATAATAAAATTTTTAAATCCAATATTAGATGAACTAAAAAGAAGCTCGGTGAGAACTAAAGTTGATTGGCGAGAAGAATCACCGGGATTCAAATTTAATGAATGGGAAATGAAAGGTGCTCCAATTAGAATGGAAGTCGGTCCACGGGATATCGAAAATAATCAGGTAGTTTTGGTCCGTAGAGATACCGGCGAGAAGAAATCGGTAAATACCCATAATATTGCAGTTAAAGCATCACAAATGTTAAATGATATTCATAACAATTTATTCACCGAAGCTAAAGATTTCATGAAATCCAATACAATTATAGTGGATTCCTATCAGAAGTTCAAAAAGATTGTAAATAAGGGCGGATTTATTCGTTGCGGTTGGGATGGTACATCGGAAACCGAATTAAAAATTAAAGAAGAAACCGGTGCAACTACGCGTGTGATTCCGTTTGATGAAAATCCAAAGAACCTAAAATGTATTTACACAGGAAAACCTGCAAAGCACGAAGTGATTTTTGCGAAAGCATATTAGCGTAAATGATTATAAATACATTGGCAGTAGTACTGAAAAGTTTCCCGTATGGTGAAACGAGCATAATTACACGATGCTATACAAGAGACCATGGAAAAGTCAGTTTGATTGTTAAGGGTGCACGACGTAAAAAATCGCCTATGGTAGCCTATTTTCAATCTATGAATTATTTGGACATTGTTTATTATTACCGCCAAACACGCAGCTTACAATCATTGTCCAAAGCTTCATTTGTTGAAATTTGGTCTGGTCTAAATCAGGAATTAAAGAAAATTGCACACGGCTTAGCGGTTATTGAATTGACTGAAAAAACGAATACTGAAAACGATCCACACCCAGAACTTTTTGATGAGTTGGTTGCAGTGCTAAGGGCATTTGATTCATCAGAATTAAGATTGAATTTAATTTTTTGGTATTACCAGATAAAACTACTAACTATTTTAGGATTTAAGCCTGATTTCTACCAATTAGATCATGGCAACATAAAATTACCAAATCCATTTGCAGGTCCTAACAGCCAAAATATTTTGGAAGACTTAAGTAATAATACAATTGATTCAATATCCAACATAACCGCTACTAGCCAAGACCGTAAGGCGATTAGCAAATATTTATCAGCATTTTTCAATTATCATTTTGAAGGAATGGATAGTTTGAAATCATTTTCAGTATTAAGGCAAATGATATGATAGACCATACAACATATACCGGAATTTTAAGAGCGAAAGGGAAAGCTACATATTTAGAAACGCCTAGTGGAGGAAAAATCTTCGAAAATGAGAAGATATGGGATGGTTATGTTAAACATTGGAAAGACACTGCGGTAAATGCCAGAAGATTGACCCAACTTGATTACGAAGACGGTAAACCAATCATTATTATGTGGCCGGATGAACCAATACCCGAAAAACCATTTGTTCAAATTTATTATAATGAACGACTTGTAAAATACTTTGATTCAACTTTGGGACATTTGGCAATTAATGTGAATGGTAAAATTTTTAATTTTGCAAAAAAGATTAATGAAAACGAAATATTAACAAAAGAAGAATATTTTTATCGCCCCGCCTTGGGCGAATTTGCACCGTCACCAAATACCGGCAAACAGGAAATATCAGTTAATGGAAAATCCTATTTTGATAAATTCGGCAGGAATTTTATGCGGGCGATTCATGTATTACATATTGAAGGAATCGACACTGATAAATTATATCAAATTTTAAAAGAAGAACTTGATATAATTCATAATACGCCGCCGAAGCCGACGGACCTGGAAAATTATGCGGATTTTCATGTCATCAAAAGGAGTTGCACGTCTATAGTAAGAAATGGATTAAGGAAATACGGTTTTAAAAAAGTCAAAGGGGTTATTCCGCGCGACTTTTTTGTAAATGCGGCCTATAGTTTAAAAAAAGAAAAGAACCTTAAAGTTAATATATATAAAATGCCACAACTGATTGTTCCTGAATGTCCTCCAAGTAAACCAACCTTCTTGTTCAATTGGAAAAATTGGTTTCTAGTCAATACACTTAAAAATACAACTTAGAATGCGTTATCAATTCCAGTCCCAACAAACGCAATTTACTTGGAACCCAAGATCGTTTACGGATGCCATCAAGGTACTTATCATAATTAATGTCGGTATGTATCTATTGCAGATAATTACCAGTTCGCAAATAGATATGGTAAGGATTTTTGGATTATCAACGCAAACAATATGGCCGTTGATATGGCAACCAATCACCTATATGTTTATGCATGGCGGAGTTTGGCATGTAGCAATCAATATGTTTGTATTGTGGATGTTTGGATCGGAACTGGAAACAATTTGGGGAAGAAACGAATTTCTTAAATATTATTTTGTTACCGGTGGTGGCGCAGGTATAATTTGGTTATTATTCAATATTGGTGGTTCCAATGCAATTTTGATTGGCGCAAGTGGCGCTGTTTACGGAATACTGATGGCCTATGGACTTATGTTCCCAAATAGAACAGTATATGTTTATTTTCTATTTCCCGTAAAGGTTAAGTGGTTTGTACTCTTTATTGGAATGATAGCGTTTATTTCATCTATGGGAACCGGTTCAAATATTAGTCATTTAACACATCTTTTCGGAATGTTAATAGGTTATTTGTATCTACGCTTTAGTGATCATTGGCGGAATATTTCATTCAATTTTCGTAAGAAAATTATTGAATTAATAACAACTCAAAAGAAAAAGGTCAATGAGCAAGACATGAAACTTCAGCAAGAAATTGACATTTTGATGGATAAAGCTAACATTTGTGGTTGGGAAAGTTTATCTGACGAAGAACAGGTAAAGCTACAGTCATCCAGTTGGAAATTGTCCTCTAAAAAACCTAAGGATTAAATTCCTATGTATTTCAACAGAACTTATGAAGAATGTATGCTTTCTCCAGATTTAATAAAATTATATCAATAAAATGGCGTAATTAATAAAAGAGGGTAATTATTTGGCAACAAGTTCATTTGATCAACAATTTCTGTATGGTTTTAAAT
>JBHPEE010000024.1:0-22142 GCA_042577295.1 Fidelibacterota bacterium
TTGTTGATAAAATTGAAGATCTAGTAGAAAACTTACAATTCAAGCGTATCATTGGAACAATACAATCATATCTTCAAAAAGAGAGCTGATAATGTCGGAATCAATTAAAAAAAAGACAATCTTAGCAGTTGATGACAAGCTTGAGAATTTAAAGGTCTTAATAGCGTATCTAGAGAACAGTGGTTTTGAGATCATGGTAGCACAAAGCGGCGAAGAGGCTTTCCAACATATTGAACATGTTATCCCAGATATGATACTATTAGATATAATTATGCCTGGTCTGGATGGTTTTAAAATCTGTAGTCGCTTGAAAACAAATGATGTCACAAAGGATATTCCGGTAATTTTTATGACAGCCTTGACGGATACTGACGATAAAGTTAAAGGTTTTGAATTGGGTGCTGTAGATTATCTTACTAAGCCTTTGCAACATGAGGAGGTTTTAGCTCGGGTAAATGCCCATATGACCATTCGGGAATTACAACGACAACTCCAAGAACAAAATGCCTTGTTGCAGCATAAAAACACCCAACTATTAGAAGTGAATGCAACGAAAAATAAATTCTTATCGATTATTGCGCATGACCTTAAGAATCCTCTTAACACATTACTGACTTATAGTTTAACTCTTGTAGAAAACTTTGAAAAGTTAGATGCAGAAAAGATACTAAAAGGGATTAACACACTTAATAGAAGCGCAACCCGCGCCTATAATCTTTTGATTGATTTACTTACCTGGACCCGCTCTCACACCGGAAAGATGGAAAAAAATATAGAAGAAATAGATCTCAGCCAAATTACAAAAGAAAATATTGAGTTACTTATTGATCGCGCAACTGAAAAAGGTATCCGAATATCTTCAGAGATTGAAGAAGGTGTAATAGCGTATTCAGATAAAAACATGGTCTCTACTATATTGAGAAATTTATTGACCAATGCCGTCAAATTCACATCAAAAAATGGAACCGTTAATATAAGCAGTGAAATAGAAAATGATAATCTGAAAATAACAGTCAGTGATACCGGAATTGGTATTACTGAAGAGAACATAAATAAATTATTCAGACTTGATACATTTTATCGCACATTAGGATCAGATAATGAGAAAGGTACGGGGTTGGGGCTAATTTTATGTCAGGAGCTTATCAACACATTGAATGGTGAAATTTGGGCGGAAAGTGAGATAGGAAAGGGAAGCTGTTTCATATTCACTTTACCTGTTCTGCCTACTTAATAAATGTTAAAGTTGGACAATAACATATCCGTATGAGGTAAGGCTATCAATAAAAGGTCAGAAAAAAATAAGACAATCTTAGCAGTTGATGACAAGCTTGAGAATTTAAAGATCTTAATAGCGTATCTTGAAAATAGTGGTTTTGAGATTATGGTAGCACAAGGCGGTGAAGAGGCTTTCCAACATATTGAACGTGTTATCCCAGATATGATACTATTAGATATACTTATGCCTGGTATCGATGGTTTTGAAGTCTGCAGTCGTTTGAAAACAAATGATGTCACAAAGGATATTCCGGTAATTTTTATGACAGCCTTGACGGATACTGCCGATAAAGTTAAAGGTTTTGAATTGGGTGCTGTTGATTATCTTACTAAGCCTTTGCAGCATGAGGAGGTTTTAGCTCGGGTAAATGCTCATATGACCATTCGTGAATTACAACAACAACTCCAAGAACAAAATGCCTTGTTGCAGCATAAAAATATACTGCTAAAGAAATATACTGACAAAATAAATGCCGACATAGAGCGTGCTCACGAAATTCAGCAGTTATTTCTACCAACTTCGGATAATATGCCCTACCCTGATAAAATCGATTGGGCTTACAGTTTCGAGCCTGCTGATGAAGTCAGTGGAGATTACTACGATGTAAGTGTAATCGATGAGAATCGTCTTGCCATATTATTCAGCGATGTCTGCGGCCATGGCATACCAGCTGCCTTTATAACTGCAATACTCAAAACAACTTTCCAGGCTTGGCTTGAATATTCGGATTCCCTATCAGAGTTGGGAAATAATTTAAATAGGAAACTGTATCAGTTAACACCCCGCGATAGTTTTGCTGCTGTTTTCGTTGCAATCTATGACCTTACAACAGGTGTATGTCAATATATAAACTTTGGCCACAAACCAGCCCCATGGTTAATTCCTTCGGGGAAAAACAAGCCTATACAAGCCCTCAATAGTGCACGCAGTCTGCTTTTGGGCTTTCAAGAACAGATAGATTTACCAATTGCAGAATTTACACTATCTCCTGGTGATAGTATGATCATCGTTTCTGATGGTATTCTTGAGAATCATAAACACGATGAGATTGATTATGATCGTAACTATGACGAATTAGAGTATGATATGGTTTATTTTGAAAATTTTCTTAAAAAAAGTAAATCACTTCCAGTTTATAAATTGGTTGAAAAGATAAAGGAAGAGGCGGATTGTTTTACTGGTACTACTGAACAACTAGACGATCGTACAATTCTGGCTTTTAAAATAAAAAAGTGAGTTTGTTTTGGGATACGTTTTTGGGACTAAACTAAGTGATAGATAGATAAAGGTTAGTGGTCGAAAAAGTGTCCGACAACCTTACTAATCTACTGTCTACTGGTATCTATTTAAGTTTAACATTAAAAATGTCTTTGAAAAATGTTTATAGAAATCTAAATTTTTGAATACAGATTATCTGTATTACTATAAATTCAATTATATTTCACGTTGGAGACTTTATGTTCAAAAGTATTGTTAATAATTATAGAATAGTTACATCATTAATTATAATCGTACTATCCTTTTCTTGTGACTTATCCGAAGATTGTATCGATGGAAGTGGAAATATAACAACAAAGACTTTAGCATTATCTAGTTTGGAAGGAATTGACTTTGCCATTGCTGGTGATGTTATCATTTCGCAAGGTAATGTTCAAAGTGTAGTGGCAACCGGACACCCAAACATTATTAGCGACTTGAAAAAGAAAATGGTATCTGGGAATATTTGGGTTATAGAGTTCGAAGAAGACTGCTATGATAAATATGAATTGACACTTCATATTACAGTCCCAAACATCAGTGATATTTCTTTAAGTGGGAGTGGAACAATAATACTCCATGACTTTATTGATCAAAATAATTTATCTCTAGATATTTCAGGCTCAGGTGATATAGACATCAACGCCTTTAGCGGTACAGAGAAATTAACTGTTGATATTAGTGGTAGCGGTGCGGTCTCCGGAGATGCTGATTTAGTAGATTTAAGTACGCTTAATATCAATATTAGTGGGGCTGGTAATTATAATGGATTCCCAATAAAAACTGATGATTGTAGTGTTAATATTTCAGGTTCGGGTAATTGCTATGTTAACGTAATAGATAACTTGGACATCATTATTAGTGGTTCAGGAAATATTTATTACAAAGGTAATCCAACGATTAACATTAATAATAGTGGCTCAGGTAGCATCATTAATTCCAATTAAAAAACTTCACCGTCCATAATATTAACTAATAATATGAATACTGATAATAAATTAGCTGCAGATAAACAAAGATTTACAAATAGAATGATTCCATCCTTCCGATTATTTTTTATTGAATTATTCTCGGTTGTGCTTGGGGTAATATTAGCATTAATGCTCAACCAATGGAGTGAAAATAGGTCTATTGATAAAAAAGTCAATATTGCACTCTCAAACGTAGCAAATGAAATACAAGCAAATTCAAAAATATTAAAAATTATCCACAAACAAAATGCTTTAGTATTTCAAGATAGTACTGAAATGGACAACAATGATAGTAACAATACTTTCACACCTGCAATTCAGTTGCAAGAAACTGCTTGGAATACATTTCTATCAACTGGATTATCAACAAATATAGACTATGAATTATTATTATTATTGTCACAAGTATATTCGATTCAAGGTGTGTATAAATCCTTTGGAAATAAAGTTGTTGAATCATATTTAAATATAACAGCATTATCGATATTGTTGGGCGATGAAAGCAATGAGACTGAAATTGATGAGCAAATAAAAAATAATCTTGAGATGGTCTTTAATGCTGAAGGTCCTTTACTAGAATTATACTCCGAAGCATTAAATAAATTGAATGCGATTCAAATTACTCCAAATGACTAATGATTATTCATTATATAACCGCTATGATTTAGCATCTGTTGTAAACTTAAGCTTTACCACTTGATTCAACTTTTATATAACTTGGCAGGAATGATGTAGGCAATCGGCAACTATTCTTATACAAACGCAATAATAACAAATGAAAAAATAAATATGAAAAATATAACATTATTCATAATCTGTATCCTATTTATATTTTCAGGAAAAACAAAAGCTCAAGACAGCTTATGGACTAGAAATTATCAATTTGGCATCTATAATGAATATGATTTAAGAAACTCTTCAACAAATGCCATCTCTACTCATCGGATTTTGAATGATGTATTTAGAAAAGAACTTAAACCAAAGATGAATGAGAAATTGGGAAATATTTCTTATGGTATATTTAACTTTGCTTCAACATATCTTACAATGCTTTGGTCTCATGAGTTTGGTCATTCTCTCAGAGCCAAGCAGGTTGGTGGAGAGTTTAGAATTCATGATGTAGCACTACCAATTCCATACACTACTATGCATTTACCATCAGATGTTAGTCTTGTTGATGAGGCATTATCAGTAACTGCGGGCTTTGAAGTCAATTATCTAACTATCAGAAAAATACACGAAGAATTTATTACTAATAACGGTACATATAATGAGGATTTAGGTTTTTCCTTTGCCAATCGTTTAATGTATCCAATATATACATCTCTTATTGTACCTATTAACCCAGAAGATAGGGATGTTTGGATTGATACAGCAGGTGATCCAATACATTACATTTTGCCTGTGTTCAAAAACTATTCCGACAATAATGTTTTTATGCAGGATGGATCTGTTAATCCCGATCTAGTGAATTTTTATAACCAGTCAGCAATATTTGCTAGCTTCATTCATTTTCTTGATCCACAGTTTTATAGAGAACTTGGTGCAAACTTTGGGGATGGTGACAAAACGAGGCGACCTATATTTTTAATTGGTAATTATAAAAATGGATGGACTTATAGTACTTTATTTAATGTGTCTCCGTTAGGATATGAATTATACTTAAACAATTATTTACATTTAAAAGGTACCAAATTTTCAATTTATACCAAATATGGGAATCCATATAAAAATAATGGCATAGGTATGAAATGGATCAACATTATTGATAATTCTAAACTAAAATTCTCCTCCTGGGTAGATTTGTGGGATCAAGATATTTTTGGAAAAGGCGTTTCAGGAGAAATTGAGGCAAAGATGGGTATTTTAGAAAATATAGATATAAACATAAACTTTGGTTATAAAACAGAAGGATATGTTTTAGGAAAGCAAATTAACAAAGGCATAAATCTTGGTATAGGAATAATCTATAGTGCTAAATATTATTAAAATAAAGCCACCAACACAACATATGAAAAATATATTGAAATTATCGTTATTAATAGGATTGTTTCTTTGCGGATGCAACTCTAGAACCACTTTTAGTGAAGAGGGTTATAAAAATGTTAATGGAGTAAATCATTTTTATAAAATTATAGGCAATGGAGAACCTTATATGCTGTTACATGGTGGCCCCGGTATGTATCATGATGAATTATTTCCTTTTTTCCTTGAATTCGCAAAATCCAATAAAGTCATTTTTTATGACCAGCGAGGAAACGGAAAATCCCCCTTGGAAAACATTGACAGCACAACTTTTACTGTTGAATTAATGGTTGAGGATTTGGAAGAGTTGCGTAAAGAATTTGGAATCGAAAAGATAAACATAATCGGTCATTCTTGGGGAGGTTTGCTAGCGATGTATTATGCAGTAAAATATCCTAACAATGTTAAGCGATTGATCCTTGTTGATGCAGCACCAGTAAATACTGAATTGTTGATAAAATGTTACGAGAATCAGATATCCATGTTTAAACCGGAAGAATGGGAATATTTACAAAAACTATGGAATAGTGACGACTATCTTGCTGGTAATCCTAACGTTCATAATGAAGCAATGAGAATATCAGAAGGAACAGTTTTTTCAAACAAGGATGTGATTGATGATTATATGGAAGTCGCGGCTTTTAATGAAACAACAGCAAAGAACTCAGTTTTACTCAATGATTTGGCAATGCAGATGAAATTGAATATACATGTTCAAGACAGACTTGTTAATATTAAGTGTCCTACCCTAATTATAAATGGTAAAGATGACTTTATTGTTGAAGAAGCATATAGATTAACAAATCAATTAATATCTAATTCTAATATTGTATTAATAGAAGGGGCAGGGCATTATCCCTTTATTGAAAATAAGAAAGATTTCTTTGGTGAATTAAACCATTTTATAAAAAAGACAAATACTAACAGTGTATATTAAAACCAGTAGTGATATTTGTGTTGATAGATTGGAATACTCAAAAGCCGTTTCAAAAACCTTCGTTTTTGGCACACTCAAATTAGACTGATTGTTTTGGGAGACGTTTTTGGGACAAAACCATATAAAGAGTACAGCGGATTTAAGACTTAAAAATTATATACTAGTTTGGCATTTACTTGAGATCGGTGGGTTTTAAATCTTCAATAATATTTGCATTAACCCAGTAAACCGCCTCGTCATATCTTCTTAAAAAAAACATATGCTTTCTATCAGGTGACAAACTCGCAAATTGTGTTACCAGTTCTATCGGTTCATTGATTAGTTTACCCATATTTTTTCCTTCAGACCATGAATCATTTTTATTACGAAAACTGATGTATAATCCCGTATCTTCAGGAAGGTTTGGATTATAGCGGTAAAATACAATGTAACTTTCATCAGGAGATATAAAACAAATTTGTTCTGTTATGGATGTTGTTATGGCTTCATCCATAATTGTAGGTTCAGCATAATCACCTTTGACATATTCCAAGGTAAATATATCAAATTCTCTTCTACCGCTATAATCCCTGTCAGAACTCAAATAAATTGTACCATTGTCCGCTATTGAAAGTCGGAATTCACAGGAGTCGGTATTAAGGATATCTCCGCCATATACAGGTTTACCCCAGCCTGGTCCTGCCCTATTTACATACCAAAAATTTAAATCATCTGATTTATCAGAACTATCGACAGGACGTGATGAATTAAAATACAACCTTTTTCCATCAGGTGAAAAAGTAGAACCATCATCACTATAAGTACCTGAAAAAGGTGCAATCTGAGGTTTAGTCCACATATTGTTTTCTTGTTTCATAAAGTAAATAGTATTCTTAATCACTGGTTCATAGGTTCTATAAGTAAAATATATTTCTTTTCCATCAGGAGAGAAAGATACACAACTATGTAAATGATTACCTGTTTTGGAAATTATACCTGGAGCAAATACCTCCGGTATAAATCCAGGTAACTTTTGCTCAAAATAGGGACCTGTTAATTTTAGGTATTTTGATTCATGTTCCTGATTACAAGACAGAATAATTGTGCAAAGAGTTATCACAGTTAAAATTGAGATATATTTTATCTTCATTCTTATAATTTCAATTCTGTTTGGTAATTCGACCCAGAGTCTTGCAGAAAGTTGTCATGATTGAATTAATCTAGCATGAAGTCCAAAACCCGTCGTTTTTGATATACTCAAATTAGGTAGTTTGTTTTGGGACACGTTTTTGGAACAAAAATATGAGAACAGAGCGAAAAAGGGCAGTGTGCAAAAAAAGTGTGCTATAACTGTGCTATTTTTTTGTCATTTAGTGTCCATTTGTGACTATTTCTGTCAATTACTGTCACTTTAGATTTTGGGATTTTAGGCGTTATTTTTGCTTTGAAAAACAGTGAATCCCCGTCGGTGAACACCATTTGTCGACGAGGACTTTTTCTGGTGGGCGATGGCAGGCTCGAACTGCCGACCTCTGCCGTGTGAAGACAGTGTTTTACGAGGAGACATTTTCAAAGTATGCTATAACTGTGCTACACTTTTGTCCATTACTGTCCACTTGTGTCCCATAGTGGATTGATTTTAGGAACATAATTTATTATAATATTGTTTGATTGTAGATAATACATTTCAAGCAATTCATCCCAATGTGTATCATTTGCAAATTTAAGATTTAGATCATTGCTCGAATAATCGGGATTATAACCCTCCAGGGATGGTAATGGTAAATAAATAGATATTCCATTAGAAAAACCAATATTATTTCCGTGCTTTTCATTAATTATGATGCTATCGAAATAGTCCAAAATTTCATTTAGCTTATCTTTTATAATAGAATTATTTTCATATTGATAAATAAGAGACATTAAATCAAAGAAATCTATTTTATTAGCTCTATTATATTCAATTAAAGGTAAGATTGTATCAAGATTGTTTTTAAAAGTAGAAAAGTCTTGAATATATAACTCACTCAATTCATCAACCAATTCCACTAAGTGTTTTATCTTTTTAGATTCATAAGCGGCTAATGTAATCTCGTCAATTTGATTGTCAATATTTAAACCTTCGGCGTACCATAAAGCGTCTACTATTCTATCTCCTAATATTTTGGTATCTGTTAATAAATTACTCTTTAATAAGAACATAATTTCATCCCATGCTCTACCAAAAAAGTCATAAAAAATAGCATTTTCG
The DNA here is from genome assembly GCA_042577295.1 of Fidelibacterota bacterium. Taxonomy (GTDB): domain Bacteria; phylum Fidelibacterota; class Marinisomatia; order Marinisomatales; family JAHJCW01; genus JAHJCW01. The sequence continues at coordinate 8,700 of JBHPEE010000024.1, forward strand.
CTTCCTATATATACATCTGTTATATCGCTCAATTGATAAATTGGTTCAATGGCACCCATAGCACAAGCAACCATTAATATTATATCAACTCCGCCATTTAATTTTAGTGCCTGCTCCATTTCAGGCGGAGTTAAATTGTCCATATCATGTGATTGATCCCAACAAGCTCCTTGCCATGCACCACCATGATCAAATAAAGCAAGCAGGTATCTGTTTGCAGGAAACTTATCTTTAGAATATTCAATAAAATCGCTTAAAATCTTACTGTCTCCCATATTAACCTCAGGCAATTCTTCTAGTAAGAATGGTTCAAATCCCTCATCAATATACCAATAATTTGCTGATTGGTAATTCTGATCCTCTATCACTACAACATTAATATTATCGTTGGAACAGATGTTGTTTTTCATATGGTTGAATCTACCTTGCATTATAGGTCCTGTATCTTCGTCGATGTAAAGCATAATAGTCCAAGTCTTTTTATTATTGTTGGATGAATCATTGAAATAATCACAGGTTATGAACATAATACAAATAAAAAGAAAATACTTTATATGAAATTTCATTATGGTTGGAATCATATTAATTATGTAATGTCCGCCTACTGCTTGCTCCCAATTTTGTCTTCACAAGATTGTAGAAAAAGAAATTCTAACAGTACTATAATACTCAAAAATATATTCTTAAATATGATATTCATTTTTACCATACTAAATATTATTACAATAGACCTAAGTACAGTCTTATTTGTGTAGACCTCAAATTATACTATATGATATTCTATATAGGAAAAGTAATACCAGTCATAATCTGAAGTCCTCGGTTTAAAATTTTATCTGTATCTTTTGACCATTCAAGTTCTTCAGCTACGTTTTTATAAGATAGTTTGAATAAACCCCCTTTAATGGTGTTACTTAAACCATATAAGTAGCGAGCTTCGACGAAAATCGAAAACCTACTTATTGGATAATTAATTCCACAACCAAAAGACAAACTAACATCATAATTTTCAGTAGCAATCTTGGAATCGCCTTTGAATGTTATATTATTAATTTCCGCAGTAACCTCAGTATTTAATAGTAGTCCAATACTTGGTCCCAGTATAAAATATGGTTTAATACTCTTTCCAAACTCAGCTTTTATTAAAACTGGAATTTCCAAATATGATGAATTCGAATACCAATAAATACCGGGATTAATATCAACCTCTGTTTTGCCAATACCTTTTTGTAAATACATTGGCTCCAGACGCAAGCTAAAAGTTTGATTCAATCTCCAGTCAATTACACCACCAATTCCGAAAACTGTATTGCTAGACACATCAGCACCTTCGTCTAATATTTCAACTTCCGCAGAATTAATATTCAATCCACCGATTATTCCTATATTTAGATTGGACTCAGATGTTTGACTATAGCCAACTATTACAAAAATAAAAAATAAGTATATTACTTTTTGCATTATTATTCTCCTCTGATTTTTATTTAACTATTTAACATTTTAGTTTTCGATCTGTTATCAATCTTTTTTTGCATCGACAATCAAACCGAGTAAGATAAAAAATTCTAAACTGCTTACATTATCATTTATATCTGTATTAACACGATGCACAACAACTAAATCCATATCAGGAATAATGAATATGTAGTGACCATTGTAACCACTAGCATAGTAAGAACCTTTATTCAAATTGCCTAATACTTGATCTCCAGTAATCCACCACATATAACCATAATCACCACCATTACCAGTATCTGAATACGGAGTAATACTTTCATTAATCCATTGTTCTGAAACAATTTGATCACCTTCCCACACACCATTTTGAAGGAACAATAATCCAAATCGCGCCATATCGCGTGCTGACATACGGAACGGATAGGCTGGATGAATAGATAGTGATTCATACTGATAATGACCATCACTTACTTCAAAGTCTTCCATACCTATTGGGTCAGCAATTCGTTCCTTTAAATTTTCAAAGATCTTTTTCCCGGTTTCCTGTTCAAAAATTGTACCCAAAGCATTGAAATCCCAGTTATTGTAATACCAAAATGTTCCCGGTTCATGACTGTGCCTTTCTGGACGCTGGGCTTTCATTGATGGAGCCTCGGCTGCCGCCGGATGATAAATCCCAGAACGGGACTGTAGGAGCATCTGGACTGTTGCTGTTTTTTCTGTATTGGAAAGTGATGGTGGATTATCATCTATCCCAAGATCACCCATAGTTTTAGATATATCGATGTTATCTTCGTCCACATGAATGCCATATAAAGCACTCATAAAACTTTTCCTACAGGAGTGTACCCAATATTTTCTAGTCAAATCTCCCCAGTGATATAGTACTTTCCCTTGATAAATAAGCATAAGCGCTGCAGTATCCATATCTTTCGAAAATTCATAAGCATCTTGTAGTTTTTCTGTTGACCATCCGGCCGATTCTGGATTAGCAATTGTTTCCCAAGTTGTATTTATCAATTCTGGAGGAGTATAGTCAGAATTGAAATTGTTCGTAGGTCCTTTATCAGAACATTGACTTGAAATATATACTGTTGCGAGTATTATTAGATGCAAAAATTGGTGTTTGAAAATACATTTTTGAAAATAGAGTTTCTTATTCAATTTTATGTACCTCAATTTATAACAGTGAATATTGGTATTAACATCCTAAACTCTCTATTATTAAATGGGATTATCCGGTAATTGAGCGCTTCCATAAACAAAGGCATTCAAAAATTCTTGTGCAACAACAGAACGATTTACATCTTCATCCATTCCTATCCCTGGGGAGGCTGAACTTAATCTATCAGTATTAGCTAATATCACAAATGAAAGTTCTTCATCGGGAATTTTTAGAATAAGTGTTGAGACAGCAGTCCCATAGCCATAGTGCCAAATTATCTCTACATCTTCATTGTTGTCAATAAACCAACCAAGCCCATATGGCAATTCTTCTCCATTATTTGATATGGTTGAGGTAAACATTAAATTTTTTGATTCAACAGTCAATAACATATTATCATCAAGAGCAATTGAAAATCTTGACATATCTATTACGTTTGAAAACAACCCCGCTGATGAACCAAAATACGTACTATAGGACAACTTGTCTTGACCATTACTTGAATAGCCTTGTGCCATTTTTTCCAAAACACGAGTATTTTGTTCACAATCCATAATGGAGAACGGATGCGGTGCTGTCAGTTGTAAATTAAGCGGTGATAGTATTTTATCGTTCAGCATTTCACAAAAAGATTTACCTGAAGCACCTAAGATTACCGCATCAAGATTGGCATATCTTCCACCATTGTATTGGTAATTTGTACCTGGGATACCTTCAGATGTATGGGATAACAAATGCTTCACCCTAATTATTTCCTGTGTTCCTAAATCTATTCCATATTCTGTTATTGGTGTTTCAAGAGTTAATTCATTTTCCTCAATTAGTTGCATTATTATAGTGGCTGCAAATGGTTTTGTAAGGGATGCTAAGTGATAAACTGTTTCAGGTGATGCCTCGATTGCTTTTTCTTTATTTGCATAACCAAATCCTTTAACCCATACAATTTCCCGATTTTTTGTAATTGCTGCCGAAAAACCAGGTATTTTTAAATCGATTTGTATTCTTTCTAAAACGCTTTCAAATTCGGTTAATGATTGAGCTGGGGGCCCAACAGTGGTATAGCCGAGAGGTTCATCTGAAGGAGAAACAGGTGATTCCCTATTGCAACTAATAAATAGTATTAAAATTAATATAATGGACAAGTATTTCATTTCCTTCATTATATTCTCTATAATTATTAATATTTCAATAATTGTTTATTATGTTAATTATAAATTATACTTGAGGAAAGGAAAAATGCTGTTGAACAATCACCCATTCACTTTCTCTTTTTTCCAATACACCGGTTCTTCTAACATTTTCCCAGTTTGCTGGCTGTCCTTTCCAGGTATTTATATCATCTAAAATGCAATAAAACCATGCCACATCTTTTGATTTTGAAATGCTAATCTTCAAATCTTTAATCTCATGTCGAACATATAAAAACTCAGGACTTTTGAAAATCTCTGAGTTTTCTAGGAATTGATCATACCCCCTAACAATTTTATCACGAGGGTGAACACTTAAATAATTTGAATCCTTAGCTACGGTACTATATAATAATTCAAAATCTTTATCTTTAAACCATCCGATATTTGAATCTATTACATTGGTTATCTTTTCGATTTCTTTTTCTTCGTTGAAATATTTTTTTTCTGTAACAAAGTATATACCATAAACAATGACTACGGCAAAAAGCATGCTAAATATTATATTTTTCATTTTAAACCCTTACATTTGTGTAAAAAATCATGATCGTAATATTTTTAAGTATCTGATATTAGTTGGAATATTTTTTAAAAGGGTACTTGCCTATAAGTTCGGACAAACTTAGGAGAGATTTTTCTCAAGCTTGAGAACATGATTGCTTGAGATACAATATTAATTTACGTAATTTATAACAATATGAGAGAAATTGCTCTTATTGGACTAACGCAGTCACTTTTTTTCATTTTTCTTATTCTATCTAAAAAGGATAAGGAACAAAAAGATTATTTTCTAAGTCTATTCTTATTTTTTGTTGCCGCTGAGTTACTATACCGTTTTTTAATCAATACTATACCAGAATCAGAAAACAAATGGTTAGCACTATTTGATATTTTTTATTGGTCTACTTTTGGCCCAATTACACTGTTGTACATTAGATTTACAATCAAAAAACAGGATAAAGTTAAATGGATTGATTTAGTTTATACCATTCCTCTTGTAATAAGTTTATATGGTATTAAAGATTTTTTCTTTGGTAGTATAAAGTACAATTCCTTTATTGGGTATTTCAATAATACAGTCGGGCTAACAAAAGCAGCTCTATATTTTTGGGAGTTTTGTAGTCCGGTAGTTTTAATTTATTGTCTATATATACTTTGGAAACATAATAAAGCTATTAAATATTATTTTTCTGATGAATCAAAATATAATCTTGGATGGCTGATTATCCTGTTATCTGTTTTTGTGTTTTATTTGTTATTATCTTACTCCGTATGGATATTAAATGGACTGTTTGGTTTATCGATATTTTTCAGTTCGCTTGATCTACTTCCTTACATTTTAACTGGTTATGTATTTGTAATAGGTTTCTTCGGATATAAACAGGGAGGTGTTTTTAGTAAAGAACTAATTGTTCAAAAACAAAGAGCGCAAATAAAGCAATCATCCAAAGAAGATAAGTATAAAAAATCAGGATTAAGCGAAGATGAAAGGAAAACCCTTGTTGGAAGGCTAAAATTTATCATGGAAACTGAAAAACCTTTCATTGAATACGACCTAAATATCTTAGATCTATCAAAAATGCTTGAAACCTCTGTGAATAAGTTATCTCAAGTTATTAATGAATCATTCCATAAGAACTTTTATAATTTTGTGAATTACCATAGAATAGAAGAAGTTAAAAAATTACTAAAAGACCCTGAGAATCAAAAATTCACTATCATCTCAATAGCTTATGATTGTGGATTCAATTCAAAGTCTTCATTCTATAGTTTTTTTAAACAAAATACTGGAACAACCCCTAAAGAATATTTAGAAAAAAATTCAATATCCAAATCCCATTAAATATATAAATATATTTAGTATAATTATAAATGGGAAGATTATAGGTCTGCAACTAAAAAGCTGGAATAGCATAATAACAAACTATTGTTAAAAAGACCCATTATGTTGGGTCTTTTTTTTATTCAAAAATGTTTAAACTACACTAACAGAGCGAAAAAGGGCAGTGTGCAAAAAAAGTGTGCTATAACTGTGCTATTTTTTTGTCATTTAGTGTCCATTTGTGACTATTTCTGTCAATTATTGTCACTTTAGATTTTGGGATTTTAGGCGTTATTTTTGCTTTGAAAAACAGTGAATCCCCCGTTGACAAAACATATTTATCGACGAGGACTTTTTCTGGTGGGCGATGGCAGGCTCGAACTGCCGACCTCTGCCGTGTGAAGACAGTGTTCTACGAGGAACGTTTTTGTAAGTGTGCTATAACTGTGCTACATTTTTGTCCATTACTGTCCACTTGTGTCCACAAATTTTATTAAACTTGGCATTCGGAGATTACTTCAATCCTCAAATTGAAACGTCATTAGAGAATATTAAATATTGTCATTTAGTACTATTCGTACTAATTTAGCACTTATAATTAGTACGAATAGTATCAATTTGATGAATAGGAATTAGTTATGTACAAACCAACAACTCTTGGATATGCCATTCTTGGTTTATTGTTGCAACCAATGACGGGATATGGTATCCGAAAAGTTTTTGAATTAACGCCAATGGGTGAATACAGTAGTAGTCCTGGTAGTATTTATCCTGCGCTTAAGCGCCTTGAAAAAGAATTTCTGATTGAACAATATATTGATTATGAAAAATCTGTATCTGGTAAAAAACTGTACAGTCTTACGACTTCCGGTAGAAAAGAATTAAAAATATGGTGCCTTAGACACGTTGCTTTATCTGATGTTCAAAATAGAATGAATGAATTAATGCTGCGTTTTGTCTTTATGGAATTTTTTGTAGATACTGATGCTGTTATCAAGTTTCTTAGATCTGTTAAGCAAAATATTGATACATATATTGAGCAATTGGTTGGTTATTATGAAAAAGACAAACCATCCATGCCATTTCATGCCAGCCTTGCAATGGAACAGGGAATTGGAATGATTCGCGCTAATTCGCGATGGGCGCAACATGCGATTGATACTATTATTAATACTAATCAAAGTGATTAAAAGTAAAACGAGTAATTAATATGAAAACGAATGCTATAAAACTGGTGCTGCTCCTTATTGGGACTGTGTATGTCCTTACAACATATACTATCGCTGCCCCAGTAAAAAATAAAGTTAACCTAAGTAAAACATTTAATCTAGCCGGTGAACGTTCTACTGAAATACAATATTTTAAGATGGAATCTAATGTAACCACTTACGATCTTGATGGAACACGAAATAAATACACTACCCTTCGACTTTATTTAAAAGTCGTGCCGTCTAAATCATCAGGTGGCCCAGGAGATGAATACACTTGTTTACGTTTTTCAATTCAAGAAAATGATGCACCCAAAATTGAAATTCCTGCATTAAAAGATTGGGTGCATAATTTCGGAGATATTGGAATTGACGACAAGGGACAGGTTTTTGGAATTGATCATCATAAATTTGAGAATCTTACTGATGACAATGGAAATGTATTGGATACAGATCAAAGATATAGTATCTATAATGCATTTATTGATTTTCATGGTTTCTGTGATCTATTTGCTCAACCTTCACCAAGCGGAAATGGAATTCAACACCTTTCAAATATAGGTGACACAATTGTTCATGCTGCAGCTTTTACGGAAGCTCCGGTCAATCTTGGAAATGAAATTCGAGAAGGATCCATTTTTAAAAACGGTGAAATTACTTTGAACTTCAAAGGTATAAGTACAATTGATGACAATCTGTGTGCACTTATTGAATATGATTCAGGAGAAAGCTCATTTAAAATGCTAATGCAACCTGCACCGAATTTTGAGATCAAGACTATTGGAAGTTCACACTATTTTGGCGATATTTATAAAAATTTGAAATCAAATTGGATTCAAAAAGTTATATTAAAAGAATTTGTCGTGTCTGAAACTATAATACCTGCTCCCGCTTCAAATATAATCAATGCAGTTATTGAACGTGAAATTATCATAAACAATATCAAAGAAACTGATTTATCCGAAAGTATAAATTAACAGTTAAGGCCTATACAATGAAAAACTATAAAACCATCACTCTCATCTTCATTGTGTCAATCGTACTCTCTGTAGGATATTGTCAAATCGAATCCATACGCGCGGATGAAGCAAGTAACCATATTGGAGAAATAAAATCTGTCTACGGAGTTGTAGTGAGTACAAACTATAATGAAGAGGCGACTAATTCCCCAATATTTTTAAATCTTGATAAAGCCTATCCTGAGCATATATTTACTGTATTTATAGTTAGTTCTTCAAGAGATAGCTTTGATTGTCTCCCGGAAGTATTTTATCTAAACAAAAAAATAAGTGTAACCGGTATAATTTCTGAATTTAAAGGAAACCCAGAAATTGTGGTAAATAGTCCATCTCAAATTAAATTGATTCTATAATATACATCAAAATAGCACAAATCTAAGTTTGTGCTTGTTGACACTTAATTTTATATAAAGATTCTGTAATCGATTTCGCAAAACCCGTCGTTTTTGGCACACTCAAATTAGCCCGTTTGTTTTGGGATACGTTTTTGGGATAAAAACCCATTATATAGGTGTATTATTTTTACAATGTATTTAAGATCCAATCAATGGCAATGTCTTCAACTCGTAAATATTTATTAGTATCAACATTTCTAAATCCATGACCAACGTTGGGAATTATTTGAATTTCATAGTCTTTATTTCCACCTTTCACCATTTGTACCTTCATTATCTTAATACTGGATTCGACAGGAACCGCTTCATCAAATTCTGCATAGATACTTATCCAAGGAACGTTTACTTTCGAAAGTTCAGTAATGTAATCTTTTTCCATTGAATTATACATTGGCTGAAAATCTCCTAATCTGAAATCATTTAAATGATCTAGTTTGTTGGATTTTAACGGTAGAAAAAGAGTATCAACATTCTCATAAAATTTTTCAATCTCAATATCTAGTTCTACTAATCCTTGGAAATCTCCTTTTTCAACACTTGCATAATGTTTTTTCCATAGTGGATCAACTATAGCTTTTACAGAATCTGTTATACCCATTCGTTTTAAGAAACCCATAGAAGAAAAATAACATAGATCTGCAACGCTAACCAATGGTGTAGAAATCGTAGCAATGAAAGCTACATCAGAACTCCTAGCAGCAGCCAATGCAGCTATTCTCCCTCCCTGACTGGGGCCAAAAATACCAATTTGTTGAGGATTAATGTTGTCGTGAGTTTTAAGAAACTTTATAGCATTTAAAGCATCATTTATATAATCATCAAATGTAGACTTACTAAATTCTCCCCCTGAATCTCCCGTTCCACGCTTGTCAAAAATTAATGCAGCAATCCCCTTTTTTGCGAAGCTATAGGCATAATATGAAGAGGTAGACCTATGAGCATTTACATTACTATTCCCACCATGTAATATCACGATAGCAGGGAATATGCTATCTCCCGGAGGCACAAATATTGTACCTGAGAAATTCAAATTATCGCTGTTGAACTGAATTTGTTTTTCTTCGATCACATTTTCTTGCGCGAAACATTGAAACGCAGAGAATACAAATACTAATAGACATCGATTTATCATTAAAAACTTTTGAGTGTTCATAATAATTACTTCCTGTTTGTTCATGAAATATTTTGTGGAATTTCTTGCGGAAAGGATAAAGAAATAGGAAAGTATTTAACTCCCCCTCTATGATGAAAATATATCTGCATTAGTCTCCTACAGCAGATAGTTACGGATTTCGTTGGTTTACCGTAGATGAATAGTAGGTCTAAATACTATTGTCTTTCAATGATTATTGGAATGGATGGATTGTCTGCATGGCACCTGTTATATCCAATCTACATTTATCCTGGTGGTGTGTAAGAATGGTTTATATATAATAAACAGCCCCCGTCTACCCTTGGCATAGGTGGTTGTTCTCTAATTATATTTACTAACTCACTACATATAGCGGTCGCTTGACCTAGCGTCAAGCGTGTTATCGAAGAGAAATAAGGATTGGTATCCCGCAGGTATCCACAATTTAATGATGAATAATTAGATTTTTAAATTATCAAATAGTCAAAAAACTAATCTTTAATACAACGGACAGATAAACCGGCTTGCTTAACGTGATTAGACCTGTATATTGATGACCTATTGCTGCCAAGTAACCGGGTCCAGGCGCCTCCACTTGAGTAAGCCGTAGAAGACCAAATGTTAGCACCGTAACCTACACCATTGAATGCCACACCATCGGCTTCGATAACGCGGCCACCGCCCGGAATTGCCGAAAAGCCAGTCGAATTTGTTGCTCGCCAGTTGGGACTGTAAAAATGCGTTGTACCTCCTTCTTTTAGCTTTCCACCTTCATCCATACCACGATGTCCTACAGCATCTGCTTCTTCTTGGCTCATACCAAGGTACATCTCCAATTGTTTCCACTCCGCATCAGTAGGAATATGCCAACCTGCAGGTGCTAAACTACGAGAATCCTCTACAGCGTACCAATTATATAACAAACCGTAAGTATCAATATTGCTGTCATTATTATCATAACTGCAATATGCGCCTGTGGAGAGGTTAATCCATTCTGTACTACCTGTTACATTGGGTATCAGTTCGCTATTACTATAGTTAGTCACCTTTAGGTTCTCTGCCATCCAAAGTTGGTTTCCTATCTGTATTGTGTTATATATATTGCCATCAACATCGGAAAATGTTCCTGCATATTGTATATATACTGTAATCTCATTAGTGATAGTATTAGTTAACCCTTTGCTATCCTTCACTTCGAGTTCAATAGTGTGAGTTCCAACTGTGCTATATTGATGTGTTGCGGTTTTAATTGTACTGTAATCAGTATCCCACATATCATCATTATTCCAGTTCCATCTAACCTCTAATGCCGAAGCCCCATCCTCATTGTCTGTACATCTACTTGCATCAAATTCGAATACGGTACCTGCAGTACCTGATGTTGGATTAATTACGAATGAAGCAATAGGAGCTGTATTATTTGAAGATGTTGGGTCCTTTTTACAGGATACATTAAAAGCAAGAAATGTATAAGCTATAAGTAATAATATTTTGTTCACGAATCCTCCTTTGGTCTATACAAATTCGATCAGGCGGCATAACTAAACAATCAGTAGTATAATTTAAGGCTTAAATAAGAAGCCCCGCATTTAAGTGTTTTAGATAAACCGCCTAATATTAGAGGCGGTTTTCTACGATTGTTAAAACGGATAATTAGCATTATTGATTCCTATTGTGGCTACATGCATCCTTCATAATTATCATAATAGATATCGCCAACACTGATCCAACCGACTTGCTCAAAAGTTGTTTTATTTCCCTTTACTGTTGGTGTTTGTTTGTTCAAATTAAAATAGTTTAAAATAATACCAGAACTAAAATTATGTATACTTGAAGTGACAAATTTCTGATTCTAACTGTTTTTATTTTTTATTCCACTTTGTCAAATAAATTATTTTTTTACAATATCGGATAATTCGTTAAAAACGTTTGGAACAAAAAATACAGCATTTTTATATTTATCATCAATAGATTCAAGGAATTTAATAACATAAACTCCAGTGTAATTGGTACTACTTGAGGCAGTTTGTAAATCAGGATTCACAACAACTCGATTACCTCCTGATGCTGAAGATATACTTTGATAAACGTTATCTCTCTCAGGCCTAACGCCAGTTTCATCAAAATGTCTTTCTTCAGTTACTATCGCAAAGTAATCATAGCCCATTTCTTGTGTTAATTCTGCACAGCGATACATTAAATAATTTTGAATCTTTTCAGGTTTTGAATGCTGATTTCCTTCATATTCTACTCGATAAAGATTATCAAGTATCCTTTTTTCAGAATAACCTCCCAACATTCCTTTAGGTTGATAGGGTGTTGAACAACTAATAATAAAAATAATTGATAATAAAAGTATAATTTTTCTGTGAATTCTTTTCACTATTTAGCCTCACTTATTGATAAAATAATGAATTGACTTTTTTAAAATAAAATTCCGCCATTAGAATTAAGATTTTCCATTGCACACCTCTCCGTGTATTTTTATTTGTATTTTAAATAACGATTGTCTCGTCGAAATAATAGCCAACCAACCCCAATAAAAAGTGGTTGACTATTATTTTTTCGACTATTAATACATTATTGTTCTATTGTGGCCACTGGCTACATGGTGTGGAATAGACAATATCGCCAACACTGATCCAACCGACTTGCTCAAAAGTTGTTTTATTTCCCTTTACTGTTGGAGTTTGCTTGAACAATTTAAAATCTTTATGAACATGAATTATCACACCGTCTTCAGGTGTATCTAGCCCATCAGCAGATAACGGTTGCATAGATTCGGTAAAATAATTTTCAAGATATGGACCACCTTCTAAATGAAACCTGAAATCCACACTTGCAACATTATTCTTCCTAGTCCCAACTGAAATTACTGCGTAAACAGGGCCAGTCTGTTGTGACCCTCCTGATAGATTCTCATATTCTAAATCTATTGTAAACATTATATCGCCTGGATTGTTTGGATACCAGCTGGCAAACAGATTTGGCCATCTTGCTTTACCAGGCTCAGAAAGATCTAACATTGGATATCCAAATTCGCTGTAACAATTATCGTCGTTTCCAACTGTAACACAATATCCAATTTTGTTGTCGTGTTGCTTGCCATTATTACCCCCAGGTTTTTCTAAAGAATTTGTAATTTTCGATTGCGGTTCTGTAGGAAAAACTGTGTTATCAATTTGATTTTCACAAGCAAAAAAGAAAAAAACAATTGATACTGTAATGAACTTTTTCATTCTAAACGCTCCCTTTTTCATTAATGATTAGTAAACACGCATTCAATCTACATTATTATCGGGAGTCTCGTGTCACAACGGTGTATATCTATTGTAAAAATTATGTCAAATATTTTTTACTGGTCCTCTAATATTTTAACTACAATAATTAAGGAGTAGGTTATATGACTGAAACTAAAAATGAAGTGCAATGAAATTGTACAAAATAATAATTAGAAAAATCTTAGAGGAAAATTTGTGCTTAATTTATTATAATAAAATAATAGATTGTCATCAGTGTGGTAAGCCGATTTTGTCTAATAGTACTAAAAATCTAGCATCAGACCGTAAATCATCATATATGGGTCTGACTCCAATCAAAATCATATCTTTATTCCGTAAGTCATATCCATTTTGTAACCATTCATAATTCTTTTCATAATCACCAATTCGCATATATAATAGAGCAATGCTTGTACTTTGAGCCCCTTTACCTTTTCCATATGGTTCCCAAGCTTTAATCCAACTCATAATGGCACGTTTATATCCATGTTCTTTGTAAGTTTTCATAAACAAATTTAATAAGACAGTATCTCTCATTGCCAGAAAATATCTATTAATCGATAGAATCTCTTCATCTTCTCTGTCTTGTTGACGATAGACATCGCTTAACTTCAGGTGTATAACTCTACTATGAGGGTATAATTCTAATGTCTTGAGATATTGAGCGATTGCTTCGTCATAATCTCGTAAATAGTAATTAACATCTGCTAAAGTTTCATTTACCCATTGGTTTACTGGATCAACTTGGATAGCTTTTTTTAATTCAGCCAAGGCTT
>JBHPEE010000025.1:0-21556 GCA_042577295.1 Fidelibacterota bacterium
CTTTAAATGAATCGTCATCAATAAAATCAATTTCAATATCTTGACCGATTGCCGGTATTATAAAATCTACTGAAATGTCGAATTCTGAATTAGAAATTGGAATTGGGCGAGCCCTACCTGATTCATCAGGTTGTCCTAATTTCATACGATTACAAGTAATTGATTGAGCCTTTGTTTCTCCATTTATACAAACAGGAGACACTAGCTCCATTAATTTGATTCCCTCACCAATAGCAGCTTGAATTTCAGCATCCTCAGCCGGCATTTCTTTACGTGTACGACGATAGAGTATTGTTACCTCTCCGTCCAATCCAACTATACGTTTTGCAGTACGTACAGCATCCATAGCAGTATTGCCACCACCTATAACAACTACTTTTGAACCTAAATTAAATTTCTGATTTCCCTTTATCTTTGACAAAAAATCAATCGGTTCAATGACATTTTCAAAATTTTCACCGTCAATTGATAGCTTTTTATTTTTTTGTGCTCCTACTGATATAAATACATAATCAGATTGATCTCGTATTTTTTTGAATTTTACTCTTTCAACTTTAGAATTGTAATTGATTTTGACACCCATATCAATAATTCTATCAACATCATTTTGGAATGCTTCTTCGGATAATCTAAAATGAGGAATTGCAGCTGAAACCATACCACCGGATTTGCTTTTAGCTTCGTATATTTTAACTTCACAGCCTGCCAAAGCAAGAAAATAAGCGCAAGATAGTCCTGCGGGTCCTCCTCCAATAATCCCAATTTTTAAATTCTTAGCTAATGGATTAGTATTAATATCTTTTGCACCAAATTCTGTTGCATAGCGCTTAATATCGCGAATTAATAATGGGTTATCGTAATTGCTGCGAGTACATTTTGTTGCGCATAATTGATCGCACACTGCGCCGGTAATACCGGGCAGAGCATTGGTTTCCATTATTACATCGAAAGCTTTATCAAAATCACCTTTGGCAGTGTGATAAATATATTGTGGAATGTGTTGATCTGTTGCACAATATCCTAAGCAAGGTGCCTTAACGCAATCAAATTCAGTAAGTTCACTAGAAGTCTTTATATTTTCAAATTCCGTAAAATTATTTTGATACCTTGATTCTTTGATAACTTTTTCGGTATACCTTGCTAAATTTTTCTTTCCAGCTATTTTTACATCGGAATTAGAACCAGCTATTTTTATATATTCATCAATTGTTTTAGCATCTATGGAAGTGAATTCAGATTCAATATTCTCTAGATATTGTTTTAAACGTCCATATCCACCTGGTTTTAAAACATCGGTGCAGGTAGTTACCGGTTTAATATTGCATGCTAAAATATTAGCGATATTGAATGCATCAGCTCCGGCTGAAAATGATATATCAAGTTGTCCATCAAAATCAGATTGTAGTTTTGCGGCAAGATTTATACTTATTGGATGTAACGCACGCCCACTTAGATAATTTGTTGCCTCTTTTATGGGTAATACTTGTTTGGTATTTAGAACCTCTAATGTATTAGTTAATTTTAATCCAAATTCAACTTGATTTTGTTTAGCCAAATTTTGTAGGCTTTTAATTAGTGATAAGGCATCATTATATTTTAAATCGTGTTCGAATGCTTCATCCGGTACAGTTATATCATTAAATTTTAATTCTTTATTTAGGATTCGGCGTAATTTATCCGATCCAAGTAAGGTTGGATTCAATTTGATAGCAGTATGCAATTTCCGTTCCTCAATCAGATATTTACCAATCTTTTCGATTTCATCCGGAGGGCAGCCATGCATAGTTGATAATGTAATATTATCAGAAATTTGTGATGGTATATTAATATTCTTGATTTGTGGATATTGTTCTGAAATTTCATCTAATTTTTGATCCAATTGAGAATCACAATTTTTCATTAATTCAAAATATTCTTGGACGTTGGCGTTCAAAATTCCTTTCAGATCATAGCCAACACTCATATTAAAAATGAACCCTGGTGTTTTCGGTTCACCCCAATCAAATTTGTCTTTCAAAATGTGAATTATTATCCAAGCATTCAAATATTCATCAAACGACTGCCGCAGCTTCAACTCTTGCGACCATTCACAATTATAGCCCTCATCAGTCATATCAATACAGGGTTTGGCAACCTCAATTTCGTCCAATGTCTGCACAGTTTTAAGTTCTAAATAACGTGCTCCGAATAACCACGCCAAAACAATATTTTGAGCAAGTTGTGTATGGGGTCCAGCAGCAACACCGATAGGTGTTTCAAGATTTTGGCCATAACGCTCCATCTTAAATGGGTCATCTTCTGAGGGAGTGAAGAACAATTCCTTATAATATCCGAATATTTTACCATTCCGTTCATCGCGTAGTATCCACGTAAGTAATTTAATTAATGATAGAGGATAGAGTTTATCGGACATTATTTTATTATTTTAGATAATTCAAATCTTAGCATATTTTGAAGTGCCTTACGGCGATAATTGGCAGTTGCACGAATGTCATCAATTGGTGAAATTGCGCTATCAACTTTTTCTAATATTTGATCAATGGTCAAGTTTTCTAATCCAGTTATTTTAATAATAGTTGGCGCAACAGCACCCAAAGCGATAATCAACTCCTTATTAACGTGAACGATTGCGAAATTAATAACGGAAATCGCCATTGCTTCCCGCAAACCAAGTTTGTAAAAAATAGATTTCGATGATGTTTGCGGTAGTGTTACAGCTTGTAATATTTCTCCGTTGCCAATTTTAGTTTTACCGGGGCTAAGTATGAACTCATCAATAGGAATAGTCCGTTCACCATTTTTATTTCGGAGTAATAATTTTGCGTTAAAAGCATATAGTGCCGGTAAAGTATCTCCGGCGGGGGAAGCATTGCAAATATTGCCACCGATTGTGGCTCGATTACGGATTTGTACACTGCCAAAATCCGTGGTTGTTTGCCAAAGTGCGTTAAAATATTTTTTGATAAGATTGCTATTCTTTATGTCTTCAATAGTTGTCCCGGCACCGATTACAACATTTCCATCAACTTTTTTTATTCCAATAAAATCAGGAAGTTTTTTTAAATCAATAATTGCATCCGGTAGTATTTTACCACATTCGTAGCGCGGAATAAAATCCGTTCCACCGGCAAATAATGTTAAATCCTGTTCAGATATCGCGAAATAGTCATCGAATGAATTTGGACGAAAATATTTCATTTCTACTTCTTTAAAATATCTCTGTGACTCTGTGTCTCCGTGGTGAGGGAAGCAACAGCATCAATAATTTTTGTGTATCCGGTACAACGACAAATATTTCCCGAAATTCCCTCTTTTATTTCTTTTTCACTAGCACTTGGATTGTCCTTCAGTAATTGTTCACCCGCAAGTATCATCCCCGGAATGCAATAACCGCATTGTACAGAATGATAATCCACAAATGCTTGTTGTAATTCTGAAAGTTCATTCTCCTTACCAATTCCCTCAATTGTAGTGATTTCGGAACCATTCGCTTCTACTGCTAACACTAAGCAGGAATTAACGATTTTCCCATCCATGATTACTGTACATGCACCGCATTCACCCTCAGCACAGACTTCCTTAGCGCCGGTTAAGTTTAGTTCATTTCGTAAAAAATCAAGCAGTCGAAGATGAGTAGGGATGGAAAGGGTAATCTTTTTATTATTTACTGTTAATTCAATTTTATAGAACTTAGGCTTGTCAGTAAAAAGCATTATTTCTGTTTGTTTTTGTTGTAGAAATTCAAAAATCCTTCCAATGTAGCTGGTTGAGCTTTAGGGATTTCAATCTTTTCTTGCGCTGCAGGGATATCTTTCAGTCCGGTACCGGACGCAAGAATCACAATTGAGTCCCCTTCATGAATTGTTCCTCGTTTCATAGCTTTTAGGAATCCTGCAAATGCAGCAGCAGCAGCAGGCTCAGCAAAAACACCGGTATTGCGAGCTAGACGGTGCTGTGCTACTAAAATTTCATCATCGGAGACAGTAATACCGAATCCTTTGGTTTTTTGTACTGCTAAAATTGCTTTTTCACCATCGCGTGGAAGGTCAACTGATATGCTGTCTGCAATTGTTTTGGATTGGACAGGAACTATCGGTTTTCCAGAATTTAAAGCATTTACAATTGCAGGAGAACCCTCTGCTTGAACCGCTATCAATTGAGGTAATTTAGAGATCCAACCCAATCTAACAAGATCGAGAAATGCCTTGTATATACCGGCGACGATACAGCCATCGCCCGTAGGGATGAATATTTTATTGGGTACATGCCAATTTAGCTGTTCGGCGATTTCTAAACCGACTGTCTTTTTACCTTCCGCTAAAACAGGATTAATGGCCGTGCTGCGTGAATACCATCCGTTTGCTTCGGCAACGAGCAGAGAAAGATTAAATGCATCATCGTATGTTCCATCAACAGGATATAAAGTGGCTCCATATTGTAGAATTTGCGTGAGTTTGGCGGGTGGGGCAGAAGCAGGTGCCAAAATGACCGCTTTTTTCTCATAAAATGCTGCCAAGGCAGCTAAAGATGCTGCTGCATTTCCAGTGGAGGCAGCTACAATAGTATTTTTACCAAGTTCATCAGCATGTCGAATACCGACTTCAGTAGCACGATCTTTAAGTGAACCGGACGGATTGCGGGTATCGTCTTTGATGTAAAGATTGATTTTACCGATGTCGGTTTGCAAGTTGGAAAATGATATTAGTGGTGTACCACCACTTTGCATCGATAAATTTTCAGGTGGATTTTCAACCGGTAAAAGTGGATGATAACGCCATAATGATTGATAAGGAAACTGTTTGAGATCTTCTACTGACCAAATCTCTTTTATTAACTCATAATTGTATTGAACATCAAGATTGCTTTTACACTTTGTACATTGGTACAGGAACGGTTCAACAGGATAATCCTCACCACAACCCACACATTTGTAACCTAATATTCTTTTGGTATTTTCTTTCTTCATAATATTTTAACCACAAATTCACTAATATTGACTACGAATCACACATATTTATATTAACCGCAAAGACCGCCTAGGACACAATGAAAAAATATAATAAAAATTTATCCTTTTACTCTGTGATTTCCATGTATTTCTACAACAGTCCGGTTTTTTTATTGAATTCAATTATTTTTTTATCCCACTCATCAACTTTGGCGTATTGTGATGTCCAATAATTCTCATCATACCACTGTGCATTCAGTTCCTCAACCTTTTTGCCCTGCTGTTCTATCCAAGTAAAATACTTCAAATTGTGCATTCGTTTACGGTCATAATACGATGTTTCCAACAAATTATCAGTCCCAATCTCAAGTAATCGTCCATTATAATCCACTGCAGCATTAGTTGCGGTGTACTCACCGATATTTTCACGTGCTTCCGCTATGCGCGATTGATACATTTCCATCGAATCGGTGGCAACAGTAAAAACAACATCGTTTTCGTTCATTTCGTAATATTTTGCCATTTTAATAACTCCAATAATATTAGCTATGGACGAAATTCCGAAGTTATCTAACATGTCAATAGTTTCTGCAGAAACTCCATTGTCAGAAAGTAGTTGATGTCCTTTATCTTCATTGAATAATCTCAACAGATTCATCACTATATTGTCATCAATGGCAGCGACCATATCTGTATTTCTCATATTATGAATCCATGGTACGTGCTTATCGCCAATTCCTTCAATGCGGTGAGCTCCGTATCCATTGTGCAGTAAGGTTGGACATTGCAGTGCTTCGCCTGCACCGACCTTCAATGTAGGATATTGTGTTTTAAGATAATCTCCCGAGCCAAGCGTTCCTGCTGAACCTTGTGTTAGAAATAGAGCGCGTAAATTATGTTTATCATCAAATTTGGATTTGAATACTTCCTGCATCGCTGGACCGGTTACTGTATAATGCCAAAGTGAATTGCCGATTTCCTCAAACTGGTTTAGCACAACTATCCCATCACCACGTTCAGCTTTTAATTGTTTTACTTTATCATAGATTTCTTTGACGTTACTCTCTCCACCAGGAGTACTAATGACTTCGGCACCCACTTTGTGCAACCAATCAAATCGTTCCTGTGACATTTCCTCCGGTAGTACAGCAATTGAAGGACAACCCAATAGATAACCATCATAAGCACCACCACGACAGTAATTGCCAGTCGAAGGCCATAGTGCTTTTTGAGTTGTAGGATCGAATCTTCCAGTAATCAATTTTTCAACAAGTGGACCAAACGTAGCCCCAACTTTATGTGCTCCAGTTGGGAAGTATTTTCCAATTAGAACGACGATTTTTGCATCTACCCCAGTGAGTGATTTTGGCAATATCATATGGTTTACTTCACCATATCCGCCACCCGATTCAACAGGTTCATTTTTCCAGGTGATTCTAAATAAATTAAGCGGATTTAGGTCCCATAAACCTATTGAACTCAATTTGTTTCTAATATTATCTGGTACTAATTCAGGGTTACGCATTTGCGCATAAGTTGGAATAATAATATTGTTTTCTCGACAACGTTGTATAGTATTTTTTAAAACTTTTTCTGTTCCTGTCATTTAATTTTCTCCGTGTCTCATCAATAGTTGATAATATTTACTTCGTGATTACCGTTCCGGTTTTACCTTGTAGGGCATCAATAGCATGATTCAATGATGTTATAATTGCTTTTTCTCCCCCTGCTTCAATAAATCTAATACAGGCTTCTATCTTTGGCCTCATACTGCCAGGTGAAAATTGACCGTCTTTAAGATGTTTCTCTACTTCCTTTACTGTAAGATTTGTTAAAGTTTCTTGATTTGGTGTGTTGTAATTGATGTAGACATGTTCAACATCTGTTAGGACTAAGAATATATTGCCATTTACGATAACTGCTAATTTTTGTCCTGCTTTGTCTTTGTCCACTACCGCTTCAATGCCGTTCAATTGTCCATTTGGTTGTTTTACAACTGGGATTCCACCTCCTCCCGATGTGATAACAATTACTCGAGCATTTACAAGTGCCTTTATAGTTTCAGCTTCTATCAATCCAATTGGTTCAGGAGATGGTACCACCCTTCGCCATCCTTTTGCTTCATTTTGTTTTACTTCCCTAACAACATAATTTTTATTTTCTCTAAGATTAAATGCTTCGTCTTTAGTATAGAAAGGACCAACTGGTTTGGAAGGATTATCAAAATCCGGATCATCTATATCTACTAGAACTTGTGTAATTAAAGCAGCAATTGGTATTTCTCTACCATCGCGGCGGAAAGCATTTTGTAGCTGGTTTTGAAAAATATATCCGATTTCGCCTTGCGTCATAGCATCAACAATATCTAAAGGCATTGATGGAACAAGTAATTTGCTTTCTTCCTGCTGAATTAATAGATTACCGGCTTGGGGACCGTTTCCGTGAGTTAGAATCAATTTGTATCCCATTTTATTCATTTTTACTAATTGTTCGCATACAAGTCCGACATTTTTGAATTGATCAGCTGCTGTACCGATTTCACCTGGTTGTTTTATGGCATTACCACCCAAGGCAATTACAATTAATTTATTTAATTCATTCATCAAGTAATTTCTATATTTATCCTAATTCATTGTTAAAGCCATAACCGCTTTTTGCGCATGAAGTCGATTTTCTGCTTGATCAAATACAACCGAATTTGGTCCATCGAGTACACCATCGGTAACTTCAACATTCCGGTCAGCTGGCAATGGGTGCATATATATTACATCTTCTTTAGCCATTGCTAAGCGACGTTCATCAGCAATCCAATCACTATACTTGTTTGTTATTTTTTTATCTTCATCAGGATCAGTTGTTGTTAGCATAGGTCCCCAACTTTTTGCATACCAGATATCGGTGTCTTTTACGCCTTTCTCAAAATCATCGAACATCTCAAAATTTCCATGGTGTTTTTTTGAGTTTATTTTTGCTTGATCAATAAATTCGGTTTTAAGTTTGAATTCTGGTGGATGCACTAATCGTACATTCATTCCGTAGCGCGTCATCAATAGAATTAAACTGTTCGGTACACTTTGCGGTTTTGAATAACTGGAAGCATATGCCCAACTTACAGTGATTGTTTTACCACGAGGATCACCCTTTTTTTCAATAATTGTCTGTAAATCAGCTAGAATTTGATGAGGATGATAATTATCACATTGCATATTTAAAACAGGTGTTCGGCTTGCTTCTGCAACCCATCTAATATATTGACTGCCCTTTCCCCAATCTACTTGACGAATTGCAATACCATCATTGTAACGACCTAATATATCACCGATCTCCTTTGCTGTATCTCCGTGCGATACTTGAGTAGTTTTGCTGTCTAGAAACATAGCGTGTCCGCCGAGCTGCGCCATTCCTGCTTCAAAAGATGCACGAGTACGGGTGCTTGAAAAGAAAAATAGCATCGCGAGCACCTTATCTCTAAGGTAGGCATGCGGTTCACCAAGTGCTCGTTTACGTTTTAGATCCATTGCGACATCTATGATCGTATCAATTTCTTCCCGAGTCCATTCTTGAGTCGTGATCATATCGCGACCGCGTAAATATGTTTGCATAATCTTATCTCCTATTCTTGTGTACCAAGAACCAAGGCTAAGAGCGCCATGCGCATTACAACGCCATTAAATGCTTCTTGCCAGTAACGTGACCAACGGGTTATATCAACATCAGCAGGAATCTCATCCATGCGCGGGAGTGAATGCAATAATATTGCATCAGATTTTGCTTTTTTAGATAGCAGCTGCCGAGTGATTTTGTAATTTGCTGGAGTCAGATCAACATCTCCGGTTCGCTCATCACGTGATTTTGTATAATCGGGTTGTACGACCGGTTCAACTAATATCACATCTGCATCTGCGATGGCTTCTTCTACGTGTTCTGCCTCTTTATAATTCAGACTATAATTATTAATATCCTTTTTAAAATCGTCAGTTAATCTCATATCAGGCGGTGAGACAAAAGTGATAGGACAGTCAAACTGGGTTAGACCATGAGCAAGAGAATGCATTGTCCGCATCCGCATATCACCGACCGCTAACCATTTTAATCCATCAATCCGTCCTTTTTCACGATAAACTGTATAAAGATCGGTCAATATTTGAGTTGGATGTTCGCCCCATCCATCGCCGCCATTTATAATTGGGACTGATGCCCATTTTGCAGCTTCGTGAGGAGCTCCTTGTTGGAAATGTCGCATTACAATTACATCACCATAAAATTCCAACATTTTAACTGTGTCTTTAATCGTTTCCTGGTAGAAATCGCCAGCACGGGTCATTTTAGCATCAGCAAATCCGGTGACATGCCCGCCAAGTCGATGCATAGCTGCTTCATGGGCAAGGCGTGTTCGTGTACTGGGTTGATAAAAAGCTGTTACAAGAGTTTTATCTGATAATAGATCAGTATTTTTGCGATCCTCAGCAAAATGCTTTAAGCGATCAGCCACATCAAAAACTCTAAAAAATTCGTTTCGTTCAAAATCCTTAAGAGATAGTATATCTCTTCCTGCAAAACTTCTCATTAATGTTACTCCTTATTTATAACTATACTTAATAATTCTTATGGTAAATATTTATAACACAAGGCTAAATATGTAGTATGTTTTTCCATAAAATTTGTGAATACTTTTGAGCATTCTGTTTAATATCCCCTTCGTGGGCATCAACAAATTTACAGTCTTTTATACGCAATTTACCACGAGTATATACGTCATTTGGTTTGCTGAAACCGAATAAAATGTGTCCAGAAAAATTTTCTTTGGTAATTACTGTACGTGGATGGTAATTGTAGATAGCCAAATCAGCTTGATTACCCGGGGATAGATGGCCAATTTTGCGTCCAAAAACTCGTGATGTAATCTCAGGATTGTTTTTGAATAATAATTCTAAATAGTTAATAGTAGTTTCGCCACCCTTTAGATGTGAACTACGTATTAATATACCTTGTTGTGCCTCTTCAAGCATATTGACACGCATTCCATCTGTACCAAGCCCGGCATTCATTAATGAAATGGAAGAATTTGGCAACATTCCAACGCGATTATTAGCATTTGAAGTAGGGTTGTGCACGAGGGTTGCCCTGGACTTTTTTAATAATTCAATATCCGAATCATTGGAATGAATCCCATGAATAATAAAACTATGTTCGTTTATCAATTTGAATTTATTTAGTCGGTCAATAACAGATTTATATCCTTTTAATTTGGCGTCTTGTTCGTCAGCTTTATCTTCAGCAACATGGATGTGAATTCCCCAATTATGTAATCCTTTTAATTTGGAAAAAATTGTCTGTAATGATTCATCGGATAATGTAAAAGAAGCGTGCAGTCCAAATAGCGGATGAACGAAGGAATTATCTTGAAATTTATTAATTGAATTAATATTCTCTTTTAATCCCAATTCAAATTTATCATTTCCATTACGGTCAGTTGTTTCAAAAGCAATAGAAATATTTTGTCCATATTTATCTGCAATACTTGCTAATAATTTCAATGAACCATTGCTAAAATTCGGACTTGAGTGGTGGTCAAATACGGTTGTGACTCCGGATTTTAGACATTCCATTAATCCAGCTTCAAATGATGCCTTTGTAGAATCTTTATCTAACGCTAAATCCAATTTCCACCATATTTCCTGCAATTTCTCTACAAAATTATTAGGGGTTTTACTTGGTGGAGGCATCCCCAATGCTAAAGCAGAATAAAGATGTGTGTGGGCATTGATCATTCCAGGTAAAACAGTTTTGCCGTTTAAATTAATTGTCTCATCAACCGCTATTTTGGGCGCCGAACCGGCGCCTGTTTTAACGATTGTCTCATCTTCGATGAGAATATGTCCATTTTCAATATATTCAATGTCACCGAAAGGATCGATTAAGCGGATATTTGTAAGTAGTTTATTCATAGTTTAGATTAATTTAATAAACAGTAAATTTACAAGTTTCCTGCCTCCGCAGGAATGATAAAACAGAAAAAGTTGTCATTCCCGGTTTATTCAGGAATCCATTTTTAGATATTATCCAATAGCTCCAAAACTTTTTCAGGACTAATCGGAATCTCATTAATTGGTTTTCCAATGGCATTGCTTACGGCATTGGCAATCGCTGCAGCGGTGGGAATAATTGCTGGCTCACCGATACCCTTAGCACCCCAAGGTCCGAGCGGTTCGGGATATTCCACAATAATTGTGTCAACTTCACTGATATCCAATGCGGTTGGCAGTAAATAAGTTGACAAATTGTCAGTTAGAACTTTACCATTATGGATTTTGAAATTCTCAGTAAGGGCATAGCCGATTCCCTGCGCGACCCCGCCCTCAACTTGAGCTTCAATTCCAGCGGGATTGATAGCCTTACCAACATCGTGCGCTGCCCAAACTTTTTCAACTTTTATTAAACCTGTAAGCTTATCAACCCGCACTTTTACGATATGCGTTGCGTAGGAATAAGTAAAATATGCCTCACCTTGACCGGTTTCGGCATCATAATTTAGTTTTGGGGTATGCCACCAACCATCTTTGTTGATTTGATAATCAGATAATTGAAATCTTGGATCAGTTTTGTATATAAACGCTATAAGTTCACCAAAATCGACTTTGTTGGCATTGTCATGGTTTCTAAACACATCATTTTCAATATGAATTGAGTTTTTTTTGCAATTTAGCATATCAGCCGCGAATTCCACTAGAATTGGTGTTATTTTACTGACAGCATTTCGGATTGCATTTCCGGTCATTACTACATTACGGCTTGCTACAGATGGACCGCTATCCGGTACATTGCGCGTATCGGTTGGAATTACTGTAATTCGGTTCGGATCAATCCCCAACGCTTCAGCTACCATCTGCGTCACTACAGTAATAGCACCTTGTCCCATATCAATCAATCCATAAGCAACAGTTACTGTGCCATCTCGATTTAATTGCAGATTTGCACCTGCGCCATCCATATGCCAGCCGGCTGCACCAAGACAATTCCCATAATGACTAGCGCCTATACCGATGCCGGAAAGATAGCGATCATTATTTTCTCCGCCGTTTCGGCGAAGATTCCAGCGCGCGGCTTCAGCCGATTTTTCGATGGTTTCTTTAATTCCCACGCTGGCAGTTAATTTGTGATTTGTCGAGGTTGTGTCACCCGGATGTAATACATTTTTCAATCGAAATTCTATCGGATCCATTCCAATTTTAGATGCAACGATGTCCATCATTCTTTCATGTCCGAATGTTGCTTGCGGTGAACCAAAGCCACGGAAAGCTCCATTGGGCGGTAGATTTGTATAATATGAAGTTGATTTTACTTTAATATTTGGGATTACATACGGACCCATTGCTTGCATAGTCGAGCGGTATGATACAACAGATGACAAGGTAGCATAAGCTCCTGCACTTTCTTCCAAATTGATTTCGGCAGCTAAGAGTTTACCATCATCAGAAACACCAACTTTATAATGCATCTGAAATGGGTGGCGTTTGCTTGAAAGCTGAACATCATCATGGCGATTATAAATCATTTTCACCGGGCACTGCAATTTAATCGCAGCTAAAGCGGCACGGGCAGCTAATTCAGACGGGATATCCTCTTTCCCGCCAAAACCGCCACCGGTCGGAGCTTGAATAACCACCACTTTATCAATATTAATTCCGAGCACAATTGCAACTGCCTTTTGAATATAATATGGACACTGTAAAGAACCGTGAATTTCAATACCATCGGATCTGGGAATAGCAATACAGCCCTGTGGTTCTAAATAATAATGTTCTTGTGCAGGCGTTTTAAAATCAGCTTCAAGAATGTGTTTTGACTCTGTAAAACCATTATTTACATTACCTTTTAACGATTGATGTTCACACGCTATATTGTTATCATGTATAAAATTATTTGTAGCAGATTTGCTTTTGTTGATTGAAAAATATGGTTCATGTTCTTCGTATTTAATTTTAACTTTTTGAGCAATTAATTTTGCTGCTGATTCGCTTTCTCCTATTGCAATTCCAATTGAATCGCCAATAAAGCGTACAATTTTTTCTGCGAATAGAGGCTGATCTTTTAAAATGACGCCTATTTGGTTTTCACCGGGAATATCATCAGCAAAAAATACACGACAAAATCCTCGTACTTTTTTGGCTTCAGCAGTATCAATAGATTTGATTGTACCAAACGGAATCTGCGAATAAACGGGATGACCGTAAACTTCATTTTCAACTTTGATATCAGTTATAAATTTAGTTTTTCCGGTAGTTTTGTCGGGTCCGTCCGGGCGTTTGTATGATTTCCCGATAATATTGCTAGATGACATAACTAATTTTACCTATTTTTATGAACATTTATCAAATGTATAGATATTTACAATATTTCTTCTTTTTTCGACAAAATCTATTGAATTTCAATTGATATAATGACTGTAAAAGAGAAATTAAAACTAATCCCGACCAAACCGGGAGTGTATCTATTCCATAATGATAAAGATGAAATAATATATATTGGTAAAGCAAAAATTTTGCGGAATCGAGTAAGATCATATTTTCAAAAGAATAAATACCAAACTCCCAAGAATCAGGCAATGATTTCTCGCATTGCCGATATAGAGTGGATTGTGGTGGCAAATGAGGTGGAAGCTTTGCTCACTGAAGCAAATTTAATCAAACAACATCGTCCAAAATATAATATTGATCTAAAAGACGACAAAACCTTTCCATTTATAAGAATTACTAGTGAGCCATACCCACAAGTATATTTAACACGTGAGATTGTTAAAGACGGATCAAAATATTTTGGTCCTTATACTAATGTTTCCATCTTGCGTCAGAGTCTTAATGCTCTAAGACGCGCTTTTCCAATTCGTACTTGTTCATATTATCTTGACGAAAAAAATGTTCAAGAAAAAAAGGTCAAACTTTGTTTAGATTATCATATTAATAAGTGTGAGGGACCTTGTGAAGGCATTGTTAGTCAAGAGGAATATAATGGAATGATCAAACGCGTAATTGAATTTTTGCAGGGAAATACTGCGGTTACGGAAGATTATATTACTAAACAGATGGAAATCGCTTCAAAAGAGAAGCGATATGAAGATGCCGCGCTCGCACGCGATCAACTTACAGCAGTCAAAGATTTTAAGGCGCGACAACGTAAGATTACAGCAAATTTTACCGACAGAGATGTATTCGCTTTAGCGCGAGAAGAAAATTTAGGAATAATGGTAATTGTCAGAATTCGTCAAGGTCGATTATTTAGCAGGGAGAAGATTTCTTTCCAAGGATTAGATGATGACTCAAGTGTGCTAAAATCTATAATAACAAGATTTTATATGGATGGAGATTCAATTCCGCCCGAAATTTCGTTACCTGTAGAACCGGAAGATGAAAAAGAATTGATAAAATGGTTAAGTAAAAAAATAAATCGGAAGATGAAATTTTTATATCCGCAAAGGGGAGAGAAAGCGCAGGAAAGCAGAATAGCATATCAAAATGCCAAATTGTTATTAGGCGAATGGGTAATCAATCGGAAAAAACGCAAGGAATTTTATCCTGCCTCGGTTGCACAATTACAAGAAGACTTGAATTTGAAAGCACCGCCGCGCAGGATTGAGGCATTTGATATATCGCATTTGAGTGGAACGGATACAGTAGCATCGATGGTATGTTTTGTGGATGGAAAAGCACGGAAGAGTGAATATCGTAAATATAAAGTGAAAACAGTGATTGGAATCGATGATTTTGCAGCGATGCACGAAATTGTATTGCGTCGCTACAAGAGAATATTAGACGAAAACCTTACCTTACCTGACTTAATTTTGATTGATGGGGGCAAAGGTCAGCTTTCCGTTGCCGTGTCCGCATTAAATGAATTAAAAATTAATCATATACCAATTATAGGATTAGCCAAGCGATTAGAAGAAGTATTTTTACCGGGGAATTCCGATGCACAGACAATTTCAAAACAATCTCCGGGATTGATTTTACTGCGCCGGATACGTGATGAGGCGCATCGCTTTGCGATAACATTCCAAAAACAAAAACGTAATAAAAAAGTCACCTCATCGATATTTGACGAAATTCAAGGAATGGGACAAAAACGTGTTAAACTCTTATTAAACGCTTTTAGTGATGTAAAGGATATTGCAAAAGCAGATATTGAAGCTGTACGACAAAGAACCGGAATACCGGAAAAAGTATGCATGCTCATAATAAAAAAAGCTAAAGAATATGTGAGGAATTAATTGGAGAATAATATGGAAATGGAATTTTTATTATCTTTATTGAACAGCGTTAAAGATCCAATATTGGTCGCTGACACGAACCACATTGTGCAATATATGAACACAGCAGCAATAGAACATTATGAGGAAGGGGAGAGCTTATTACAAAGTAATTTGCTAGAATGTCATAATGAAGAGTCGCAAAAAATGATGATCGATATTTTGTCGAAGATGAAAAACAGATTAGATGAAAAATTGATTACTGATAATGAAAAACATCGCATTTTTATGCGAGCCGTTCGAGATAAAAAAGGTAATCTACTTGGATATTTTGAAAGATACGAACCGCCACTGTTGAAATAATGACTAAAGTAAAAATCTGTTGTATCCAATCTATTGAAGAAGCTCAAATTGCTATTGATAACGGAGCTTATGCCATAGGTTTGGTATCAAAAATGCCCAGTGGTCCTGGTGTAATTTCAGAAGATAAAATTAAGGAAATAGCACAGTGGGCTCCAGAGAATATAAAAACTGTTCTATTGACCTCATTACGGAACCCACAGGAAATAATAGCACAACAAAAATATTGTCAAACAAATACCATACAATTAGTTGATTCTCAAAAAATTGGTACATATAAAGTTCTTAGAACGGAATTACCAAATGTACAAATTATTCAAGTCATTCATGTAATTGACGACAGTTCCGTATCAGAATCACTTGTGTTAGAAAAATATGTTGATATGTTATTACTTGATTCAGGGAATCCAAAATTAGAGACAAAGGAACTCGGTGGAACCGGCAGAACTCATAATTGGCGAATTAGTAGGGAAATAGTAAATGAAGTTGATATACCGGTATTTTTAGCTGGTGGGCTTACTACTGATAATGTTACCGGTGCTATTGAAAGAGTAAAACCTTTTGGTGTGGATGTATGTTCAGGAGTAAGAACTGATGAGAAATTGGATGTCAATATAGTTAAATTATTTATTCAAAATGTTTGGTTGTCACTCCCGGACTAAATATGTGATGAGATTTCAATTAATCCATTACCCTCATAACCGGATACAATCTATAATCTGCTTCAAAATTTGGAGATCTTTTGTATAACCAATAAAGTTGCGCTCTTGCATCTTTAGCAAAATCCTCATCATTGGATTTTTGTTCTTCAAATTCCTTTCTCAATTCTTCATCTTCCATCAACATTTTTTCAGCAGTATCTTCAAATATATAAGGAGAAAAATATTCGCGCTGATCAAGTATCGAATCGAAGAAATTCCAACGGAAGAAGGAATCACGTGCCTGTGGTTCCAAAACTTCGACTAAATAACGGTTGCCAATTTGATTCATCGGTATTAGTATATCACCTTTATAATATTGGCTGGATTTGGTTACGGTTTTTAACTCGATTTTAGAATGTAGGAAATGTCCATTAAATGGTTCGGATGGATTGGCAATGTTTTTGATGATATACATTTTTCCGGTAATTACTGTGTCTTTACACAACCTTTTAAATTTGATATTATTGAGTTCCAATCTTTCAATTACTTCTCCCCACGCTTGCGGTAAAACATAATAGTCGGGCCTTGTTACTTGTATTCCGGGAGTAAAATAATTGTAAACGGGAATTTGCTTGGTCCACGGTTTATCCCGATTATAGTAAAGTCTGTCGAAACCGGTGACTTTTGAGGGTTTATATTCTGCTTCGTAACCATAAAAATTAATTAGATCAAATTTGGTGGTATCAGTTTTCCATGTCAATGTAAATACTTCTTTTGATTTAATGGATTCATTTGCTTTCAATCGCAAAGCGATTACTTCGGTAGCGTTAGTTTTTGCAAAATCCAATACGGTATTTAAAAATGCAATTGTCGACTCAACTCTTTCAGCATATGTTTTGAACATATGCGCTTCAGAGATGAATGAAAAAGTATTAAATAATATTCCATAGCCATTTGAATAACGTGGCGATGAAATACCGGATAGCAATCCTGAATCCGGAGTTCGTTTCACAGGTGAAACGTAGGGTACCATCGGAAATCCGAATTTATCCATTGACAAATATAGATTAGGCAATAACTCCGTTTTGACAAAATCCTGCGTCACCTGAGGAAAATTCAATGGATGCGAACCTATTAATGTCATTATATGCTGATAGTCAGCACCATTAGTAGTATGTGTATCTATGAAGAAATCAGGATTCCACTCATGGAATATTTTAGTAATGGATTTTGCATTTTCTGAATCGAGTTTAATAAAATCACGATTTAGATCAAGATTTCTTGCGTTACCACGGAAGCCATATTCTTCCGGTCCATTTTGGTTAGCACGCGTAGTTGAGTTGCGATTCAATACTCCTCCAATATTGTACGCAGGAATAATGCCAATTATAACATTTTTGGGAATTTTATTGTCACGTAATAGATCCTCAGCAAATTTGATTGATGCATCTACCCCACAAGGCTCACCGGGATGAATTGCATTATTGATCATAATCATACACTTGCCCTTTGAGCGATATGTATTTGGATTAAAATCTTTATCGGATGAGATAACAAGCAGGTGAAGCGGTTTGCCGATGTCGGTCAAGCCGTATGTAATTAATTTTGCCTTTTTATACTTTTTATCAAGGTGCTTATACCAAGAAATTGCTTCATTATAAGTTGGAGATATATTTTCGTTATATTTTAATGGAATCTGACCCATTAGTAGGTACGACAATAGAATAAGTACTATTAAACGCATAATGTAACTCCTTTAAAATTTATTTAAATATAATAAATCGAATAGATTTGATTTAACATCAACCCTCACTGTCCTGTAGTAAAATCTTTATTTGATCGACCATCTTACTAAATTCTTCCATATTAAATAGTCGGGTGAGATGAGCAATATTCCCTTCTTTGTCAATTATAACATTTCGTGTAACACCACTATTTTTATCAGCAAATAATCCAAAAATTTCTGCACCGGGATCTAAAGCTAGTGGATACGTTATTTTCATATCTTCAGCAAATTTAATTACTTTTTCAGCCGATTCATCCATATCAACGCCAATAACCAATAAGTCATCGCATTTCAAGTTCTGCACAATATCTTTTTCAATGTACGGCATTTCCTGCCTACAAACTGAGCACCAGCTCGCAGTGAATTGAAGCATAATCACTTTACCTTTTAATTCAGTAAATGATGTTGAATCGCCATTAGGAAATGTGAGAGCAAAATCAGGACTTGGATCACCGGTCTTGACAAAAAACCCAACACTATCGGCTTGCGGCTGCGCAAATATCGATGAAAGTGTAAATAATAATATGGATAGAAATTGACGCATTTCTTTTCTACAAGCCTTCCCACCAATGTTCATTCGGAATATCTCCGTTAATATTAAATGTTTGTCCGATAAGAGGTGTAGCAACATTTAAATTATTTTTTTCAGCTTCTTTTACAAACCTATCAATTGGTTCAATCCAACTATGAGAGCTCAAACTAAATTTTCCCCAATGAATTGGTAGCGCAACTTTTGCCGTCACATCTACACTTGCCTGAACACCTTGCTCAGGAAATAAATGAATATTTTCCCACCTAGGGTTGTAAGCTCCATTCTCGATGAAAACCATATCAAAAGGTCCATATTTCTCCCCGATATTCTTGAATTCATCAAAATAGCCACTATCGCCACTTATAAATAAATTATTTTTATCTGATTTAATTATCCACCCACCCCAAAGGGTTGCAAATCGATCCCTTATTGCCCTACCACTAAAATGTCTTGAAGGAGCGAAAGTAAAATCGATGTTATTATACGATAGGCTATCATACCAATCGAATTCTTCAATTTTAGATTCAGGTACTCCCCATTTTAATAAATGAGCTTTGTTACCCAAAGGAACTAAAAACTTTTCAACCTTGGAATGTATTTCTTTAATTGTTTTGTAATCCAAATGATCATAGTGGTCATGAGTTATTAGAACTATATCTATTTTATTTGGTAAATTTTTTGCACAAATATTGTTCTCGTATTTAAATGGTTTTGGTCCCAATATCGCCGAAAAAGGTGCTGCATTATTAAAAACGGGATCAACAATAATTATTCTTTTTTCTAGCTTAAATAAAATTGTTGAATGACCAAACCATGTTATTGAATTATCATCATTCTCAGCAAAATTTGCTTTATTAAATTTTACGGATGGCAATGGATTCTTAGGTCTTTTGCCAATATTTGTATCTGCGATATATTCAATATTGTAATCTTTGCCTTTTTGAAAGTCCATCTTGGTAGGTGTCAGATTCTGAAATTTACTATCAATAAAATTGGGCGAATTCTCAATAATAGTTTTAGAAACACCTTTAGAATTGTCACCGAAGACTGGTGCAAGATTCACAAACAAGATTACAGTTATAGTGAGCATTAGTATGGCATATAAAATCATTTTTAGGATATTAATTATGTTGATTTTGAAATTCAATTAGTTAAAATGTATTATTGTTGATTAGTTTCAATTAAATCGATATATGCTATATCAATTAGATCAGTTTTTTGGATATCAAATTTATTCATCAAATTATAGGCAATTCTTTCACCATCTTTGGATGTTTGATTCTGTTCTAGAACAACTTCTAATTCTATGAAATTACCCAATCCTTCAACATCATCTAGATGAATGCGTGTTTGTCCGTATTTGTATAAAATACGTTTTTTCTTAATAATGCCACGAATTCCATTCGATTTACTTAAGACCGATTTTAATGAATCAGGATTTTTGGTAAATGAAATTGCGATATCAGATTGTTTTGGCTCATAGGAATTCGAACGATCATAATATATAATTTCGGATTCACCATCGCTTTCACGTAGTTTTAATCTTCCTTTGCTAGAATTGAAGAATGTATCTTCCTGTTGTTCTGTGTATATCGGATTATGGCAGAGGTCTTCAACTAATCTTTTTACCTTATCATAATCCGTGATTCGGGCTTTTATCTCTACATTTTTTAAGATCATAATGTATTATATTATTCAAGGAATCCTTTTTCTTCCATCCAATCATCATCTACAAATTTGCTCATATAATTGCGGATATTGTCAGGAAGAATTACTAAGCATTTTTGATTCTTCTTTAGACGGGTAGCAACTTGCAGAGCCGCCCAAACGGCTGAACCGCTTGAACCGCCGACCAATAATCCTTCTTCCTTTATTAATCTGCGAGCCATTAAAAATGATTCTTTATCCGCAGTTTTTACCCATTCATCAACAATTGATGGATCAAATACATCCGGGAAGAAGTCATAACCAATTCCCTCTACATAATAGTCAAATACTTCATCACCACCGGCTAAAATTGAACCATACGGATCAACACCAACTATGGTGACATCAGGAATATCTTCTTTTAGTCGCTTAGCGATTCCAGTGATAGTACCGCCAGTGCCTGCACCAATAACTACCATATCTAAATCTTTACCAAAATCTTCTAATATTTCACCACCGGTGTCGTAATAATGTGCATCGGGGTTAGCTGGATTAATATATTGGTCCAACATATGTGAGTTAGGTATCTCCTTGTGTAATCGTTCTGCGGTTCCCATCATGCTGTCGGGATGGTCGTGTGCCAATTCGGTTTTCGTGCGTACAATTTTTGTTCCCAGTGATTGCAGTACCACTTCTTTTTCCATGCTCATCTTTTCCGGCATGGTCACAATTAATTTATATCCTTTCACAGCGCAAGCCAACGCCAAGCCGATGCCGGTATTGCCGGAAGTTGCTTCGATGATTGTATCACCGGGTTTAATGCGACCCTCTTTTTCCGCCTCAGCGATCATTCTAACTCCTATACGGTCTTTCAATGAACCACCTGCATTTAAGAATTCGCATTTTGCGTATAATTCACAATCTAATTCTTTACCAATAGAGTTTAGACGAACGGTCGGTGTGTTGTTAATTGTATCTAAAATATTTTTGAATAACATTAATATCCCTTAAAAAAAGTATCCAAGTTTACCACAAAGAAATCGAGACACGAAAAATAAAAAAGGGCTCACCTGAGCCCTTTTTTATTCAATTCAATTGAATTTACGACACCTTGATTTCAATTTCTTTAGGTTTTACTTCTTCAGCTTTTGGTACATTAACTGTAAGTACGCCATCCTTAAACGAAGCAGTAATTTTATCAGCGAGTACTTTATCGGTTAATTGGAAACTACGTTTAAAAGCACCGTAGCGTCTTTCAGTGCGACAATAATTTCTTTTTTCATCCTTTATCACACTTTTTCTTTCACCGCTGACAGTTAACATATTTTCTTTTATATTGATGCTGATATCTTTCTTGGTTAAACCAGGTAGATCAGCAGTAACAACAAATGCATCATTG
>JBHPEE010000026.1:0-21476 GCA_042577295.1 Fidelibacterota bacterium
TTTTTATGTACCTATGTATATACCTTATAATAAACAAAACCAACTTATCTGCTATATTTTGTAAGTTTTTGTATCTTTTTTGAGGTATTTATGAAAATAAAAACTACACTGCTGATTTTTTTGTGTGGTACTGCAATTTCACAAAACATTGATTGTGTTGGTAACTCAATAACTCGCAATGGATACCCGCAATACGCCGGAATTTTATTAAATGCAGATGGAATAAATTTTGTTGTTTCAAACTATGGTATTACAGGCTCTGGAGTTATTGTTAATAAGTATAAAGATGAACCAGAATTTGCAGAAATATTATGTAGAAAGGCACAATATGTAACAGTTTTGATGGGAGCAAATGATTGGTTTTGGTATTCAACAGCATCACTAAGTGACAAGGATTTATGGGAATCGGAATATAAATATCTTGTTAATAAATTTAAAAAAAACAGTACAGTATTATTGGGTTTATTAATTCATAGGGCATCGGTTAATGGCAACGACGTTACTTTGGCAAATGCAACAATGGATGAAATGAATGTAATAATTAATAAAATTGCTAATCAATATGGCTTACAAACAATTGATTTTACTTCAGCAATTGGAACAGACCCAGCAAACTTTTGGACTTCAGATGGGCTTCATCCGAACAGCATTGGTACGAAATTGCTTGGTCATGCCTTATATGATGTTGCTAAATATTTACCAGTTGGCAATAAAGGGATTAATAGTTGCAATCCAGTCATACCGCCAGTTGTAATACCGCCAGTTGTAATACAAACACTTTCTTTTAGTTTGGAGCAAATTAAAGATGAGGTATGGTTTTCTTGGAGTTCAGCGAATGATGCAACTTCTTACAAATTAAAAAAGGCTTTTAAAATTGGAGACCAATGGAATTATAAATATCATGAATTTATTAACGGAGAAAATTCATATTTAGATAGTGATTTTATTTTAGGTCAAAAATATTATTGTAGTGTTAAAGCATATAAACACAGTACGGTAATCGGAGAATCTCCTGTGCATTCAGTAGTATACACGCAATATTTGGGTATTGATGACGATGAATATTGGGAGGTGGTAGAGGATTATGAAAAGCAAAAAAAGATAGGCTGGTTTGGGTGCAATGCTGACTTTTGATGCTTAGAAAAATGGTTTTATTGAAATAGGAGGGAAGATGAAGTTCACAAATATAGAAAAAGCTTTTGTTCTTATATGGCTTGTTTTATGTTTTATTCCATTATTGGTTAATGGTCATCTGTGGTTTTACGGATTAACCTCTTCGGCTTCAGGTAACTTTTGGTATCATTATGATTTATCAGAGTTTTCATTATACGGTTTTGTGCCTATATTGCTCTTCATTGCTTATAAATTAATGACTGCTAAAAGGAATTTGAAAATATAGTATTATAGTTTCACTTAATTAAGGGAGTTAATATGAAATTTAGCAATAGAGCAAAAGGAATTTATTTGCTTTGGATTACAATAAATTTTTTCTTATTAATTATTTCTGGAAATATAACCGATCTTTTTATATTTGGTCGTGGATATTCCGCTGATAAATACTTTTTTCCTTTTGATTCGATAGATATTGAAAATTCATATGATTTAACAGAGTTTCTTCTTTATACTGCCTTACCTATATTGGTTTTTGTTTCTTATAAATTAATAACCACTAAAAAAGATTAGCTAACATTGTTAACATAAGGAATAAATAATAATGAAAAAATATATCTTTTTAATGTTTTTCTTTGTTTCCTTATCACTTCTTTACCCCCAAAACAATACTATTTATGCTAATGAGGCATATAAATATGTTGGTGAAATAAAAACTGTCTGTGGTAAAGTAGAAAGTGTCTTTTATTCCTATCGTAGTAACGGTAAACCGACTTTCCTTAATATAGATAAGGCTTACCCTAATAATGAGTTTATGGTAGTGATTTGGGGTAATAATAGATACAAATTTAAGCCTAACCCTGAAAAGAAATATTTAAAGAAGAAAATATGTGTTACGGGTAGAATAAAAACATATAATGGAACTGCTGAAATAGTTGTTACTAATCCAAATCAGATTGACATTAGTAAACAGGCTAATCAAAATGAATAAGAAACAGAAAAATGTGATAATAGGTACATTTGTAGTTATGCTTCTCCAATTAACATTCTTTACACCCTTTGTAAATGAGGGAAGAAGACCAAGGGGTGGTAGTAGTATTATGCATAAATCTATCTTTTATGGTGGCAATATTGATACTGGCAATTTAATTCTATACTGGATTATTATTTTATTAATAGGTAGTATTTTATTTTTCTTATTTACAAATGAGACCAAGACAAAAAAAAATGATAGTAATGTAAAAAAGACAATCGCACGTGAATTTTTGATTCTATTTGGAACAACAATATTGTTTTTTATTTTGTTATCAGGTTGGTATGGTTTATACACACTAAATAATAGTAAAGAAACTAAACTGACACTCCAGATTGATAATCTTACTCTCGGTAAAGATTCGCCTTATAAATTGCGAATTTATTATGGTTTAAATAATTACCACGGCACTTCGTTTGATAGGGATAAGCTTGTATTATTCTTAGAGGAAATTAATGCTCGTACTGTATCAGATAAATATTATGATGAGCTAAAGTCTCGTTATGATAATTTTACTGTTTCTAAATCTAAATTTCGTGAAAATATTTTAAATGATACCCGCTCAGATTTAGAATTACCTAATATTTTGTCTATAGAAGAAAAATTAAAGAAAATTCAAATTTCATTTTTCAATGATCGCATTTATGGAGATGGTGTTGTAGCTCTCGGATTAATACTTATCACATTATTCTTTCTTTTTAGATATCTATATTATGCAACAAAATGGAGTATTAAACAATTAAGAGATAAGAAATGAAGGAAATACAACCACACCCTCTTAATGAGGCTGATAAAGCACACAATAAATTGTCTGAGAAAAAATTTAAATATGATGCAAAAGCATATAAATATTTTTTAAAAGATGTTTTTATTAAACAGTTTATAGATTTTTCTGTCAAAAAGCACACCAATTCACTTTCATATATTTTCAAGAAAGTATTTTATAAAATATTTAAGAGACCAAAATACTATGATGAATTTCGCCCAGCAAAATGGCAAAAAGGAAAAGAGGATATAAATTGGGAATATTTAATGAATAAGTATGAAAAAGCCTTTAATAAATATCGCGACACTTATTATTTATACAATAATAAAATTTATTCATATACTTGTTATTATAATGGTTTTGGATTGGAATTAATTCTGAATGAATTAGATTTTGATGAAGTTGTCTATTCAATCAACAATTTTAAAGTTAAAAGTCAATACGGTAAATATATTTTAGCTTTTTGTTCTTGTTCACTTTTTACTTTTTTGTACTTTTACGTATTTACGACCATATATATTGAATTCTTTGTGGATTGGGCATTTTACTTATTTCTATTTATGCTTATAGTTAATACCATTGTATGGGATATCTTTGCACCAACAAAGTTTTTTTATAAATAAGAGGTTAATATGAATGTCAAAACCAGTAAAGCATTCATCAATTATCAGTAAGGTATATATATGGAATTTCTAATTGGACTAATAATTTTTTATTTCATTATTAGTTATGCTTGGAAGGGACTTAAAAATGAGGTTCCTACTTTAAATAATGAAGATGTTATAAAAGTTGATATTAACAGTGAATCAAAAACTATTTCAACTGAATGTATAGAATTAATGGATTCTATTGTAAAGGAATTGATGGAAAGAGGGTATGACTCATGTAATCATTTTGAGGTTTTAACTATATTTAAACACTGTTTTGTATATATATCAGTTTTAATATCAAATCCCATTAGTATGAATAGAGATTATATACTAAAAATACGAGAAGCATCAGTTAATCAATTAGAGGTAAAACTTAACAATAAATTGCAAGGTTACTTTGGTGTAACAATAGAAAGTGAAACACGTAATACTCTAAATAACTTAAATACATTTATCGATATTTGGTTATCTGAGCTTGAAGAAGACTATATTTTTTTAAAAGATAATAGAGAGTCCGAATTAGAGAGTTGGGAATTATTTATTGCTATTCGAGCAAAGTTTGTAAAAGACATATCCTCACACTTGGATAAGATAACTAACTCAAAAAACAGTTATAATAATTTTGTCAAAGGAATATCCGAAAATCAGTATTATTTATCAGCAATAAAAAAACTTAGAAAGGGATAATCAAACTAAAATATTCACACTCTGCTCTGTAATGGAGGATAAAAATTCTAAAAAATCGTTAGGACTTTTATCGAACTTATCTTTGATATAATTGTCAACATTATGAATATATTTATCATTTGCAGCAATAAATTCCTGACTGTTTGTACCACCTTTTAATTGGGGATTGTCTATAAATAATTCTCGAATCCATTTTTCAAAATAATTACTCGGCAAATCAACCAATACTTTATTAATCTCAGATGTGTTATTTCCACCAAGCTCTTTATATAATGTATTAGGCAACCAATCTGACAGGACATCTAAAGCAACATAAATCACATTTCCATGTTGCTTTGCATTATTAGATTTAGGCATAACGATAATTGTCAAGAAAGTAAAACTTTCTTGGAAGATATATAGTGTATCATGTGTTTTTAATTCATATTTTTTTAATATCAAGTGATTTACAATTTGCTTTGTTAATTGGGCACATTCTCTTGCCAGTTTATTGCCCATTTTACTTGCTTTAAATATTCCCATATATTGCTCCTATGCTATTTTTTCTAATCGACAACCACACCCGCCACCACATTCGTGAAACATTGTATTACCTGAGACTGGTGGCAATCCTTCAGCTAACCATTCATACATAGGTTTAATACTATTATTTTTAAAATCACAATGACTACAGGTTTCAGCACACTTACCACTTACCCATCGGTATTCAGAGTAATCGTGTCCTTGAATCATTGCTTCAATAAAGTCATTCATTTTTTTTAAATATATAAATCCATACACTTCCGAATACAAGTATAGTGATAATAAATCCTATTAATTCTGATTTTTCATCAATTAGCCGAGATACTGCATTTTCACTGTATATTTTTGTTTCTTCGTAAATGGGAAGTTTATCACTGTATTTACTGATAAATTCTTCTCTATTGTATTTCTTAACTTGATAATATTCTTCCACAAATTCTGGATATTTTCTATTTATACCGTTCTCTAACACTATGTCAGAAACTTCATTATACTGAGGGAATTTATCTCGCCATAGATATAATAGCTTTTGTGTAGTTGGTCTAGAATAGTACTCGGAATTACCTAAATGATAGTAACCACCAAATGGATTATGTAAAAGGAATACAATTAGAATTAAAAAAAAAGAAAGCATAAAGCCAAATTTTTGAATGCTGTTCATATTTACTCCAATTCAAGTAGTTAAAATTACAAAAATTTACTGAGAAATTATTTAAGACTTTGTGTGTCCTTTTCTCACCCCAATCACCCTACCCCCTCAAAGAAGGTTGAAATTTCGAAAATGGTTGAAAAAACAAAGTGTGTCCATAGAAAGCGTGTCCATAATACGGTATTATTTGACTTTATTTGACCTTATTTGACTTAGTTGATACAATAGCTAATAACATAAAACCCCGTCAATAAACGGGGTTTATAGAGAGTGGGCCCACAGAGATTCGAACTCCGAACCAACGGATTATGAGTCCGCTGCTCTAACCGTTGAGCTATGGGCCCTATAACGGTTTGAAAGTTAGTCTTTTAGTCTATAAATTGAAAATAAAAACTGCGTAAATTAACCATAACTATCGGAGGGTAAGTTATGAATCTTCGAGTTCGCATTACGTTTGGGTTCCTAATCATTGTATTCGTCATGGTCTGTGTCGCAGGTATTATAATATGGCAAGAATCAAATATGTATAAAGCTTTTCAGCATTCCTCACAAATCAGTGAAATTGAAAAATACTTTTTAGAATGTAGAAGACAGGAAAAAAACTTTATTATTCGACACGATTCTGAGTCAGTACTGTTATTTAATTTAAATTATGACTCCTTAAACATACTGGTTTTAAAAATGCTGGATCATGGTATGAATGAGAAAATGACAGAAAATTTAAATACACTGCAGGAAAATCTCGATAAGTATTATTTAATATTTGAGGAAATAATTAGTTCGAATCAACTCGAAATCGATAATACCAAGATGCAGAGTGAAGTAGATTTAGCTAGAGAGATCCATGCAATGATTAATGAAGTAAAGGTACTATCCAATCAAGAGTTTAATAATGCATATGCAATTACTAATAATGTAAATATTTTTTCAATATTGATTGGACTATTCTTATCTGTACTAATAGCAGGTTTCATTTCCACAAAAATTATGGAAATTCTCGGCAGTCCAAGCGATTAAATTGATAGTGCTTATAAAACTTTAAATGGCCAAAATATTGGAATAAAGATTGTTGCAACAATCCACAGAATAATTGCCAAAGGCATTCCTGTTCTAATATAATCTGTAAATTTATATCCACCAGGACCATAAACCATTAAGTTTGTCTGATATCCAATTGGCGTTATAAACGAAGCAGAGGCAGCAAAACAAATAGAAAAAATAAATGGTCGTGGATCCAATCCTAATTTTGCAGAAACAACCAAGGCTATTGGTGTCATAAGTATCGCTGTGGCAGCATTGGATGAAACTTCAGTTAAGATAGTTGTTATCAAATAAATCAAACTAACCATTACAAATGGTTGATAATCAGAAGGGAAGATAGCCATAAAATTGAATAGTGATTCACCTATCCAAGTTGCCGTACCACTTGAGCGTATAACATGACCTAGCGGAATTAACGCAGCTAATAATATGATCACTTGCCAAGAAATTGCTCTATAAGCATCGGCTGGTTCTATTACTCCAAATGCTAATAATATAACTACTCCGATCAATACACCTTTAACAATCGGTATTATTCCAAAAGCTGCTAATAAAACAGCAATAAAAAGCACAGCAATACTCATCCACCAAAATCGATGTTTGTTAAGTGATACATGTACTTCACCAATTAAAATAAAGTCAATTGATTTTGCAAGATTTTGTATACTGTCCATCGGCCCATAGATTAATAAAGTATCATGAGCCTTTAGAGTTAAATTTGCAATTTTATCGCGTAGAATTGTACCTTCTCTGCGTATTGCTAATATAAATGCGCCATATCTGCGCCTAAAATTGATGCTTTTTGAACTTCTTCCAATTAATCTTGAACGATCAGTTAATATTCCTTCAACTAATATATTTTCTTCTTGTTCGAGTTCTTTTTCGGTCAGTTTTTCATCAGTTAGTAGAGTAACTCTTTCCAGCTCCTTCATTCTTAAAAAACCGTCTAAAGAACCACGGACAAATAAAGTATCATCTTTTTGTATTTTTTGATTTCTAATATTTGTTGTAATTAATTTACCTTCCCGTAAAATATTTAAAACGGTCACGTCATAATTTTTATTTATAGATCTGCTTAGGCAAGTGTTTCCAACCAAAGGTGAATCATCGGTTATCTTAATTTCAGTTAAATATGCGCCTAAATCGTAATTTTTTGTCAGACTTGATTCGGCGATGCGAGAAGGAATTAGATGCGGTATA
Organism: Fidelibacterota bacterium; assembly: GCA_042577295.1. Classification (GTDB taxonomy): domain Bacteria; phylum Fidelibacterota; class Marinisomatia; order Marinisomatales; family JAHJCW01; genus JAHJCW01. Next base: position 7,659 of record JBHPEE010000026.1, read on the forward strand.
ACAGTAAATATATATATCATACCAATTGCTAAATATATCATACCGAATCTTGTAAACTCAAACATTCCAATTGAGGTATATCCGCCTTTTTCAACAAATATCGAATTGACCAACAGGTTGGTAGAAGTACCAATCAATGTTAATGTACCACCAAGAATTGCAGCATAGCTTAAAGGAATTAATACTTTTGATGGACTGATCTTAAATCTATTTGCCAAACGAATAGTTACGGGGATAAAAATCGCAACTATGGCAGTATTATTCATAATCGCTGAAGCGATACTGATTGATAAAAGATATACTATGAAACCAATTACCCTGCTTTTCTCAATTAGCTTTGTAACATTCAATATTACATACTCAAGGATACCTTCTTTTTGTATTGTAAAACTTATTATAAATAGGCACGCTATTGTAATTACTGCCGGATTTGAAAAACCCGAAAGCCCATCATCAATAGAAAGCATTCCTGTAATCAATAATATCCCAAGGATGATTAGTGCTGTAACATCTACGGGCACGAATTCAGTTGAAAAAAGTATAAAAGCAATACCTATGATGATTAACACAAATGCTATTTCAATTGTCATTTTATAATAATTATGCTAAATAAGAGTTAATTATAGTTTATCAACTCTGAAGGGGAATAACAAGATAATTAGGAGTTGGTCGTAGAGAAATTTACTATGACTCGGGGCGGAATTGAAGCACTCTCTCTTTCTTATTTATAATGTTACTAAAATAAAAAGACTCAACTTAGTTGAGCCTTTTTATAAAAATTAATATAAAAGATTATTTTCCTGTTTTATCGATAACTAAGATATCTTCTGAACCAGAAAATGTACCATCTGAGGTCGAGCCCTCTAACGTCATAAGGAATTCGCCGGGTATTTCAAGATTCGCAAATAAAGCCTTAACTTCATCTAAATCAAACTTTGCTACAAAAAATCCTTGGCTATCTGTTTTCCAACTATGAATCTCAATCCCACTCAAATAAACAGTTGATGCAATAACATTCGAAAATGGAATATCTGTATGAACTGTTACTACAACACCATTATTCTGCAAGTTCAGAATATTTGGTGCGATCTGGATTTCAATGATTTCAGATTCTGCATCATCTTGGCTTATTACTTCATAGGCAATCTCAGTTACATTGATTTTAGCAAGCGCTTGATCCCCTCTATCCTTAGAACCGGTAAGATTTTGGTCTGATGTGCAATTGTATATAAATACTCCGCTAAGTATAATGGGTAATATTAATATATTTTTATGTGTAATTATTTTTTTCATTTATATTTCCGCTTATTGTTTAAAAATACTATTCTAGGTAATAATATAACAATTACCGCGCCAAACATTTTATATTCTATAAGTTGTTGTTAATATAGTATCTATAAAAATTGGAAAAATTATTAGTGAGAATAAATTCGCCCTGCTGGTCGAGCAATTCGACTGCTTGGGCGGTTCAATAATTAATTATTATCTTTGCCTTTTTGGTGCCCTTTTTGGGCCTCTTGATTACCATTCATAATAGACTCCCCGGAACGATTTTGATTCATATTCTCATTTTGAAATTCAGTTTGATCAATGTTTTGGATTAGATCATTAATTCCGTCTCCATCCGCATCGATATAATTCATTTTTCTATTTTGTCCTTTGGTCCAATCAGGATCTAGTCTGTTCGGAATACCGTCTCCATCATGGTCAGGTGCATTATCGTTATAACCGTCTCCATCGGCATCAATAAATACATGCATATTTTTCTGTTTATGCTGTTTTTTTTGCTTTTGCTGTGCGAAAACACTGCTACTAATAAAAATTAGTAAAATTTCAATAATTAATACAAAATTATGGTTTTTTGACTTTTTCATAAGATTGACCAATAAATATTTATCGACTTTTGTTTTTAATACTATACTTTTGCATCCGTGAGCGTAAATGTCGCTCTGTTATTCCAAGAACTTGAGCTGCTTGACTTTGATTCCCACCTTTGAGATCTAAAGCATCTTTTATCATGGTTGTTTCAAATGCTTCTAATTTATCATCATAAGAATTCTGAAAATTGTGCGGGTTTAAGGCTGTAGATTCAGATGATGTTAAAACATCCGGAGTAAAATCATTAATTGTAATAATTTCTCCACGTGCCATTACTACAGCACTTTCGATGATGTTTCTCAATTCACGGATATTACCGGGGAAATGGTAATGCATAAGTTGATTGTGGGCTTCCTTACTGATGTTTCTAACATCTTTACCGATTTCCTTGGAAAATTTATCTATAAAATGCTTAATAAGTAAGGGAATGTCTTCTTTGCGTTCACGTAAAGCGGGAAGATTAATCGCAATCACATTTATACGGTAATATAAATCCTTCCGGAATTGTCCATTTCCGATCATTTCTTCTAGATTACGGTTAGTAGCTGTAATAACGCGCACATCTACTTTAAGAGTTTTGGTTCCACCGATACGCTCAAATTCACCAAACTGTAATGCCCTTAATAATTTTACTTGGGTTTGAAGAGAAATATCACCAATCTCATCAATAAATAAAGTACCGCCGTTGGCTTGTTCGAATCTACCAATCCGTTGTGAACTTGCACCAGTGAACGATCCTTTTTCGTGACCAAACAACTCACTTTCTAATAGATTTTCTGACAATGCGGCACAATTAACCGTAATTAATGGTTTATTTTGTCTATCGCTGCCAAAATGCAGAGCTTGGGCAATTAATTCTTTTCCTGTTCCGGTCTCACCTCTTACGAGTACAGTGGAGTTGCTTTTTGCAACTCGACCGGTTATACTTAAAATCTTTTCCATCTTTGGGCTTTTTGTCACAATAGAATCGAATTTGAATTTCCCAACCAATTGCTCTTTTAACAATTTATTTTCAGATATTAGATCATTACGTTCTTGTGCTTTCTTAACCAGGATTTCTAATTCATCTAATTGAATAGGTTTTGAAAGATAGTCAAACGCGCCATCTTTCATAACTTGTACCGCATCTTTTATATCGCTAAAAGCAGTCATAACAACAATCGACAATTCCGGATTTATTTCTTTGATAGACTGAACAACCTCTAGACCATTCATTTCAGGCATACGATAATCTGTAAATACCAAGTCAATATTGCCGTCCTTAACAATATTGATACCATCGGGACCTGAATTCGTCGATGAAACGGTATATCCTCGTCGCTTTAAAAAAGATTTTATCGATGTTATTTGAGCGGGTTCGTCATCAATGAGTAAAATATGAAAATTTAACATAATTATAATTTAGCCATTTATGGAATCAAAAACTCCATTGAATCCCACCACCCCAAGAGGTGTTTTTATAATTATACCAATAGCTGTTTGATTCATTTATAGTATTGGAATAATATAAATTTAATTTGATAGAATTAACCCAATTTTTGTCAATATTAAATGTTTTGGATAAATCAATAAAATAATTGGTCTGGTCATCAAAACGAAAATCTCCGATTCCCACCATATCATCTGCAGTAGAATAAGCAAGTTCACTGACATAATTTTTTAAAGACAATGTTCCACCAACTAATAATTTTGTAGATTTCGGCAACATTAAAGTGAGTTGTGTTGAGTAACCATCACTAGCATACGTAAAGGGATCGTCGAATAATTCATTATCTTGATAATAATCAGCAAAATTTCTATAACTTGTTTCGTCATCCAAACTGATTTGTTTCCGGTACTGAAAATATATTCCTGCTTTTTCGTGTAAAGATTGAGTTAATCGAAGAATAATATTTACTTGAGATATACTTAACCGCTCGGAAATTGTGTTTGTTATGGAAGTAGAAGTCTCACCTGCCCATCGACCGTTACCGTGTCCGGTACTACCGATTGTAGTAAATGTGTCTTGTCCAAAAAATGATTTATTTCCAAAACCCGCCTCAACGATCAACGTGGTACGAGTTAGAAATGATTTATTGAACTGAATGTGTGCATTATGAAGATAATTTGATAAATCGGGCCAATTTGAATAATTACGCCAGCGATAACTATATCCACCTTTTATTAAGATTATATTAGTTAATAATTGAAAATTGACATATCCAGAAAGTTGAGAATAATTATAATAATTATAGTCATCTTGATTTACCCTCAAGCTCCAATTTCCACCTAAATTAATATTGGACGTTGAATTTTCCTTAATGGGGATACTTTTATTGAGACCTACATTATTAATTAAGAAATTTCGGATTGAATTGTTTTGGTACGTCATAAAGTTAGTATTGTTATGGAGTTGAATCCGGGATTCAGAATCTCGATAACTTAACCCTAACGTAAAAGTAGATAGCACATCTTGAACTTTTATGACGTCTGGTGTGCGGAATAAGTTATCATCATTATATGTATTAACTGTCAGATTTGTTGAAAATTGCCCAAAGACTATATTTAATAATATTAAGTTAAGTATTAGTATGCGTCCAATGGGTATCATATTATCTTCCAATTATATTTAGTAATTAAAAATTGCATCATAAATTATCTTTTTATTGTAGAAAATCCTAACTCCCAATATTAATAATTTAAGGATGTATATGCTTCAGCATTAAATTTTAAAAGCCGGACGATAAATCACCCGGCTTTGATTGAAGGTATGTTTTCAATGTTTAATTATCTTTTTCCACCGCGCTTGTTGCCTTTAGAATTAGAACCTGTTCCATCACAATCACCGGTTCCTGTTCCACCGCCATTTGTAGAACCTCGCATACTTCCCGAACCATCTTGCGGACGAACAAAGTCATCATCTTTACCATTTGGAATGCCATCGCCATCAGCGTCTAAAGCATTATCATTGATACCGTCACCATCTGCATCAACAAACCCCTTGGAGTTGTTACCTTTACGATTTTTTGCGCCTGTATAATCTTCATCCATGCCATTTGGGATGCCATCACCATCATGATCTGCAGCATAATCGTTATATCCATTACCATCAGCGTCAATAAATCCTACTTGATATGTATTGCCATTCCTATATTGATTTTTTTGAGCAGTGCTATCTTGTGCAAATAAATTGCCAACTAAAAAAAGTAGAGCCAGGCTTAGCATTGATATTGTTTTTTTCATTTTTATTTTCCTTTTAATTAAATTAAAATATTACTCTTGGTAATAACCAAACAAATACCATGCCAAAAAGTAATATTTCATCTAAACTGTTGTTAATATACACCATATGGAAAAACCAAAATTTTAAGATGATGAAATAATTCGCCCGCCCGGTTTTATAAATCGACCATTTGGGCGAAATATATTAAATGGTTATGCTGAATTTTGTGGAAGAACGATGGAAACCGTAGTGCCAATTTCTTTTTTACTATTAATTGTGATAGTGCCTTTATGTTCAAATATTATACGTTGAACAACACTAAGTCCAATACCAGTTCCCTTTGCCTTAGTTGTATAATATAAATTAAAAACGTAAGGTTGAACGGTTTCCGGCATACCCACACCATCATCTTTTAGTTTAATGGTTATAGTATTATTAGATGATTCCTCAATATTGATTGAAATTGTTCCTTTTTTACTAATTGCGTCTATGGCATTATCAATTAAATTGATGAATACCTGTTTCATTTTATTTAAATCCCAGGTTACTTGGCCATTCCAATTTTGCTTGATCACCATCTGAATATTCTGATTATCCAACACACTTTTATATTGCAATTGTAATTGTTCTAATAGTGTATTTAGTTTGAATGGTTCTGGTTTTATTTCTTCAGGTTTGGCAAAATGCAAAAAATCTTTAACTGTCAAGTTGATCCTGTTTATTTCGCTATAAACGATATTTGAGAGTTCGTGATACTCTTCTACATCATTTGTTGGGGTGAAATCTTTATCTAATTGCTGAACTATTGTGCTAATTGAATTTAGTGGATTTCGAATTTCATGAGCTACCCCTGAGGCTAATTCACCCATCGCCGTTAACCTTTGTTTTCTTTCCATCTGTTCTTCCATCAATTTTTGGTCAGTTAGATCACGGATTAATAATACTGTATTATTATTGTTTCCGTCGTCAACAAAATGAGTTTTAGATATCAATAAATGTTTATTTTTTTTATTAATTTCACAATCTAATGACATGACGGCTGATAATTGATTATTTATAGCCCTATTCTCAGTTTCACTAAACAATGAATCAATACTCTTTCCTACAATTTTAGATTTTTTGCTGTTGAATAAAATTTCTGATGCATTGTTAAATACTTTAATACCATCTATGTTATTGTAAACAACAATTGCATCGCTGGCATTATTGATAATATTACTGGAATATGTTTCGACAATCGAATACTGTTTTTTAAGAATACCAAAGCTTTGTAAGGTAAAGATAAACGCAAATATAATTGATCCAATAATAAACAATGCCACCGTAATTATAATTAATCTTTTATAAACCCGATCATTTATATCTTGAATTGGAGACATGGATAAACCCAGTCGAAGTAAACCGATAATATTTCCATTATAGACAAATGGATGTACTACTTCAAATACCTCTAATGAATCAAAATCCTCAATTCTTGAAACAAAGAGGGAGTCTTGTAAAGAACTTAATAGAAAATCTGATTCTTGAATTGCCTCCAAGACGGTGACGTTGCCTGATGCAGCAATGATACTAGATGTATCCTGCAAAGCTGCGAAGGTGATTAATGGATTTTCTGATACAATATTTCTTAAGAGCGGACCAAATCCAATATTCCTTTTAAATTCCATTACTTGCATGGCATCTATATTTAAAACTATTGCGCTATTATTTTTTCCGGAAATAGCTACCGCATAGCGATTGCCTTCTTCAAATCTCGCAGGCACAATGCCAATAATTAATGTATCGACCAATCCGGTAAATATTGATGCTAGCATTTGTTGAGGAGAATATTTTTCAGATGCAGAAAAATGATTCTGTGGATGACTGTAAAATATTATTTCTGCATATTTATTAAATATATTTATACTATGAATATTGTTTTGGTCACAGATATCATTTAACACTTTATTTGTTATTTCATTATTTTCATATAATTGGTTTATTAAAACAGCATTATTTAAAAGACGTTCTTCAATAAGAACTGAAAGCCTTTCATTAGTCAATAAACTATTCTTAGAAGAAATCATGATAGATTCCATCAGCGACTGCGCCTGTTTTTCCATCAAACTATATAACTCTTTTTTACTTTGGTAAAGTTCAAAAAGAGAACTAACTATCATGAGGATTGCAAGCGTAATAAATACTAATACCAGAAATTTAGATTGTGTCCAAAGTCCGCGGTTTTTTCTTGAATAGTTCATTTAATGAAATTGAATTGGTATTTGGATATTAACGAGTTAGAGATATTATTAAAAGGGAAATCATTTACACGTTTAATAAACTTATAATGCTACTATAGTTTTATACTATATACAGCGTAATTTCACTAATATTAATTTAAAAATAGAGCAGAAAATGAAAAAAGATTTACAGAGTAAAATTAATGATAAGACTGCCGTAATCGGGATAATCGGTTTAGGATATGTAGGATTACCGCTAGCCGTAGAATTTGCAAATAATGGTTTTAAAGTGATAGGCATCGATGTAAATAAAGCAAGAGTGGATCAATTAAATATGGGAGATAATTACATTGGTGATGTATCCGATGATAACTTAAAACAATTAGTTACCTCACAAATATTAAGCGCTACAACCGATTTTATGGCTCTTGCAAATATAGATGCCATCCTAATTTGCGTACCAACACCATTAAATAAACTGAAAGATCCGGATGTTTCATATATATTGAATGTTTTGGATCAATTGGCAAAATATGTTCACACCGATATGCTCATTAGTTTAGAAAGTACTACCTACCCTGGAACTACGCGAGAATTAATATTACCAGCATTAGAAAAATCAAATCTAAAAGTAGGCAAAGATTTTTATCTGTGTTTTTCACCTGAGCGAGTTGATCCTGGTAATGAAAAATACAAAATCAAGAATACGCCCAAAGTAATTGGTGGAATAACAGAAAAATGTACAGAAATTGGTAAAATTCTATATGAATCAATTATTAAAACAGTTGTGCCCGTTTCTTCACCCGAAGCAGCTGAAACTGTTAAATTATTAGAAAATACATTTCGATCAATCAACATTGGACTTGCCAACGAAGTCGCAATTATGTGTGAAAAACTTGGTGTAGACGTTTGGGAAGTTATCGATGCTGCGGCCACAAAACCTTTTGGGTTTATGAAATTTACACCAGGACCCGGATTGGGAGGACATTGTATTCCAATTGATCCTCATTATTTATCATGGAAGATGAAAACCTTGAATTACCGCGCAAGATTTATCGAGCTTGCCGGTGAGATAAATACGAGTATGCCGCTACACGTTTTAGATTTAATTAGCAGAGGACTTAATCAATCTCAGCAATCCATTAATGGTAGTAAAATATTAGTTTTAGGTATTGCATATAAAAAAGACATAGATGATGTCAGAGAATCACCCGCATTGGATGTGATGACTCTATTAGAACAGGGAGGTGCACAAGTTGATTATTATGATGGTTATGTACCCAAAATTAAATGGAATGATGAGGATAAGTATAGCCAAAAGAAATTATCATCAGAAACTATACATGGATATGATGCTGTTGTAATACTCACAGATCATTCAAATGTAGACTATGCTATAGTCAAATCAGAATCAAAATTGATTGTTGATACTCGCAACGTATTCTCAGGAATTAAAAATCCAAAAATCATTCGTTTAGGTAATAGTCAAAGTAAATAGAATTCACATGTACGATGTGGCTATCATTGGAGGGGGAATAGTTGGATTGGCTACGGCGCATGAATTTCTTAATAAAAATCCATCCAAAAAGTTAATAATATTTGAAAAAGAATCTAAAGTCGCCACTCATCAAACAGGTAATAATAGCGGCGTTATTCATTCCGGTATTTATTATAAACCCGGTTCACTAAAAGCAAATAATTGCCGGCTTGGAGTTAATAAGCTATTACAATTTTGTGATAAATATGGTATAAAATACGATTTATGCGGGAAACTAATTGTTGCAAATAGTGAAAGCGATATACCAAGTTTGATGGAACTTTATAATCGCGGAATAAGAAATGGTGTACCAAATATAAAATTATTAAATGAGAATGAAATCAGAGAGCTTGAGCCCTATACAATTGGTATCAAAGGTATTCATTCTCCTTCTACCGGCATAATAGATTATAAAGATGTTTGCAACGTTAGCGTTAATATAATCGAACAGAATGGTGGGAAAATACAATTAAATTCTAAGGTAACTGATATTATCCAGGATAATGATGGAATTACAATTGAAACAACACAAGGTAATTTTAATTCTAGATCTATAATTAATTGTGGAGGATTATATTCTGATAGAATTGCAAAGATGACTGATGCAAATCTTGGTATTAAAATAATACCATTTCGTGGTGAGTATTATAAATTAATTCCTCCAAAAGCGTATTTAGTGAAAAACTTAATTTATCCGGTTCCTAATCCGGAGTTTCCATTTCTTGGAGTTCATTTCACTCGAAAAATTGATGGCACTGTAGAAGCAGGACCAAATGCGGTATTAGCATTTTCGAGAGAAGGCTATAATAAAACAGACATCAATTTTAAAGATTTGATTGACATCCTTGGGTATCCTGCTTTTTGGAAATTGGGGAGACAATACTGGAAAATCGGAATCTCAGAAATGTTACGGTCTTATCTAAAAGTTTTATTTGTAAAAGCATTAAAAAAGATAATTCCAGAAATAGAAAGTAAAGATCTAATTCCCGGCGGAAGCGGTGTTCGTGCTCAGGCACTAACTATAAACAGTAAATTGCTTGATGATTTCCACATAATCAGGAACGATAATATAACACACATACTAAATGCCCCTTCACCGGCAGCTACAAGTGCATTCGCAATTGCGGAGCATGTAGTTTCAGTTTTTAAATCCTAATTCTTTATTTTCAAGAAAGATGTGAAGGGATACTACGATTTGTATTTAATTTCTATAAATATTAATGGTTATGAATTTGGTATATAAATTTTATAAGTCTTTATTTTTTAGCATTTGCATGATATTGTTGGTCACGGTAAAAGGTTATGCACAAAATGTTTCTATACCGAAAAAACATATAATAAACCAATTTATTGAACGTCAAATCACCTTAGGAAATCTTTTGCAACGAGATGCGGGTGTGCGGCCGTTAACTTATTCAAAAGTTAGAAATATGCTGAATCAGATAGCGGTTATTTCAAATGAATTATCACTTAAAGATCAGCAATTATTACAAAGATTCGAGTCCGAATTTTCTATAGCGAAATTTGAAAGTAGACCTAGTTTCCCATTGCAGAAATCATCTTTAAAGAGTATCGGAAAAACTGCATTTGGGAGATATCAATTGAATGAGCCTGAACCACATTTTTTATCATATAGAGATTTGGCTGTTTATGCATGGGCAGATGTTGGTGAAACCATGCGATTAGAAGCTATTAATGAATCAATTTATCAGCGGTACACAGATCAAGTATCTATTTTAGGCTCAGTTTCAGACAGGCTATCGTTCTATGTAAATTTCACGATGAACAGATTTGTTGGTGATTCATCGTTAGTCTATCAAATTGAAGATTTTAAAAATGAGGATCATCCGTACTTTGATTTTGTAAATTGGACATTATGGTATCAATCTGAAGCCGCTTTCCATATTTCAACTCAATACGGTGATTTTCAAATAAGTAAAACACCAGTGATCTGGGGATTGTCACCGGATCATTCACCAATTCTTTCCGGTAGCACTCAAACATTCCCATATATTAATTATTCATTTAAATATAAAAATATCGGATTCCATTTTTTACACGGTTCTTTATTGCCATTTGAAAGTGGGTTGATTCATAAGATGGAAAACTATCCTCAAAAATATTTAGCTGCACACCGAATTGAATTAGATATAAATAAAGATTTGACCGTCTCATTTAATGAAATGGTAATTTATGGTAATCGTTCCTTTGAGATAGAATACTTGATACCGGTTAATTTTTATTGGCCGGCAGAACACAATCAAGGTGACAGAGACAATTTGCTGATGGCGGTGGATTGTTCGTGGCGTGTAAAGCCTGGGCTAAGATGGTACAATACTTTATTTTGGGACGAGCTTGCTTGGGAAAAGGTATTAACAAAATGGTGGGCTAATAAATTTGTATTTCAAACCGGATTTCATTGGGTATCTAAGTTGAATCCGTATTTAATAGACTTACGTATAGAGGCAACTTTCAGTAGACCATGGACATACACCCATGATGATGTTGTTAATTCCTATTCTTCTGCCGGAATAGGGTTAGGATTTCCTTTAGGACCTAACGCACAATCGTTATTACTAAAAGCAGGATTTTGGCCCTCATACCGTTGGTATTTTAATGTATCATCTGTGTTAATACGAGAAGGGTCAGGACTTGGTAGCTCTCCCTTGGATAATTATAGTTTGCGTGATCGGGAATTTGATGAAAATACCCCATATTTACTTGGCGACATTCGTAATTCATCAGAATTCCGTATCGAAACAAATTATACATTAAATAGAGTTATTGACTTGTTTGGATTAATTAGCTATAAATATCCGAATTCAGAATATAGTGGACACTTTGGGTTAATAATTGATTGGTAATTTTTATAGATGAATCATAAAAATATACCAAAAATACGATTATCCTTAATAATATTAATTATAAGTTCTGTATCTGCCCAGATTTACATTCCCGCAGATCCCTTTGATTTACTGTTTACCGAACAAAAAATAATGATGGGTGGCGATGATCCTGGTTCGTTAATGATTCGACCTATTATGTTGCCCAATAAACAATCAAAACACGCATGGTCGTTGAAAGTAAGAAATGAGTTTTTTTATAATAGCGGAGCACCAAATCTTGAAAACACTTCTGACCGTTGGGTTGGAAAAGGTGTAAGTTTTTTTACATCAGCAAATATCGCTTATAATAGCAGGTATATTTTTGCAAGTATTGAACCTTTTTACTTCATATCTCAAAATGATGATTATATAGAACCACAACGGATACCGAAATTCAGTCACTTGAATGATAATAGACCGCATGTTGAAACTCCTTATACATCTACTGGCGTAAGGGAGACTCAGTTATATTTAATTCAGGATGGATTTGGAGGTGGTTTTTCCAATGCGAACATGTGGTGGGGCCCAGGATTTCATAGTTCTTTAATGATGACTAATAACACTACTGGTTTTGGACATCTGATGCTAGGTACAATTAATGAGAAACGTGTCAAGAATTGGGGGTTTTATGGTAGATATGTATTATCAAAATTTGGGAAGAAAAGTCAATCAGAGCCATATTATAGTGGATTTATTTTTAACACAACCTATTATTCAATTCCAATAATTACTATAGGATTTTCAAGAGCATTTTTATCAGGCGGTAAAAACACAGATTATAATATTAGTATGTTAGAGGCAGCTTTACTTCCTTTTCAATTTGTTAAAATAGAAAAACCACTTGACCAAAGTGAATTACAAAATCCTGTTAATCAAAACTATACTGGATATATTAATTTTCGATTTCCACAATCAGGTTTAGTTATGTTTTTAGAGTACGGAAGAAATGCTGGTCCTAAAAGTTTTGAAGATTTCATTTTACATCCTGATCATAGCCGAGCATATATTTTTGGAGTCAGAAAATATGGTTTATTTGAAAATATTAATTTAATGTTTGGGTTTGAATATGCAAATCTTATACAAGCTCATTTTTGGCTATTACGCAAAACATTAGATTGGAATAGTGCTAGTCAATTTGATTTTAATACCTATGATGGGAGATATTGGGCGGCTCACAGCGGCCCGGATTCCGATGATTTTACAATTTACCTAGCATATAATAATAAGAAATTATCTGTTATGCCCTCGTTTAACTATGAAAGGCATAATGTAACCCATCCGAATGCTTTAGTGCACCAAAATGCTAACACAATTGTGTATGATAACTATTCTGGCACAATTTTTATTAATGAAGATCGGAATATACTATATGGTCGGAGTGCTTTAGCGGAAGGCAAATTAGAATTTAAGTTGGATGTTACTTATTTATATAAAGGATTTCGATTGTTATTTTACTATGAATTTGAAATGGTATATAATCAGTCTTTTTTACATTCTGAACCTATTAATAGAGCAAAAAGGGTTCAAAAAAAATCCAATAATATAATTTGGATTGGAATTGAAAAATATTTTAACGGAAATAATTGATCTTAATATAAAAATATTTTAAGAAATATACTTAGTTGAAAAGTTAAAACCACTTATTAATCCCCTCTCCCAAAATTAATCTGAAATATCTTTAACGCATCTGAATCCAATTTCGTGACTAATATTTGTTGGTAAATAGCCCATTGGTGGTTCGAACCATGTTAATAAATCGCGCACATATAATGTATCCGAGCCTATCGTTGTAGTTTTACTTTCCCAAGAGCCACCTTTAATTACTTTTCCTGAAGAATCTCTCCACCAAGAGGAAGTCCATTCCCAAACATTTCCTGCCATATCGTATATTCCATAAGGACTATAGCTATCATTTGTATTGCCACCACCATTATAATATCCAACTGGAGTTGTGTCATTATCATATTTATCGCCACTATCTTTAAAGTTGGCATATGATGATGAAAATGTATTGCCCCATGGATAATTTGTCATGCTATTTGCTCTTGCGGCCTTTTCCCACTCGTCCTTCGTTGGTAATCTCAATCCGTAATATTT